>CAMPHP010000770.1 GCA_946885925.1 uncultured Litorilinea sp. | reverse complement strand
GCATCCACACCCTATACGCACTTCCTCCTCGACCTCATGTGTCATGTACAACATGCGGGTTACGCAAGATCAACCAACGCAAGATCAACCAACGCAAGATCAACCAACGCAAGATCAACGTATCTGCAAATTAAGTCAACAATCCCTTCCATTGCCTCACGGTTAAAGCCTCATGGTTAAAGCCTCCTGATTAAAGAAAGACGCCATTTGGATCGGGACGCCACGATTGCAGCATCTTCATGTAGTTGGCGCGTTCAAAGGCGGCAGGCTCGGCTACGTTCAGTTGGCTCATGCTTCCTTGCATCTGTGTCACGGATTCGTATTCGTGCTCCTCCATCCAACGCTCCAGGTCTCTAACGACGTCACCAATGCGATGGACGCCGTTCTGTAGCAACTCAGATGCCATCATTGTCACTTTGGCCCCACCCATGAGTCCCTTGAGTACATCCTCATGGGTATGGACGCCACTGGTGATGGCGAAGTCGACTGGCACACGACCATGAAGAATAGCGAGCCAACGGAGCGGCAGGCGCAATTCGTGCTGGTGGCTCAGGACAAGATTGGGTACAACACTGAGTTGCTCTAGGTCCAGATCGGGTTGGTAGAAGCGATTGAAGAGAACTAGCCCATCGGCTCCTGCCGTCGCAAAGCGCATCGCCATATTGGCAAAGGAGCTAAAATAGGGGCCTACCTTCACTGCCACCGGAATTGTCACTTGCGACTTCACAGCACGCACTACATCGAGATAACGTTCTTCAACGGAGGTGGCGCTAGTATGAACATCGGTCGAGATAAAGTAGATGTTGAGTTCAATCGCATCAGCACCTGCTTCCTGGATATAGCGCGCATATTCGACCCACCCACCTGTAGAGACTCCGTTGAGGCTGCCGATAATCGGAATATCGACTGAAGCTTTGGCGTTTTGAATCTGTGTCAGATAGTCATCTGGCCCGACGTTGTAGCGGCTCATGATGGGGAAATAGCTGAGAGCCTCTGCCGAGCTATCTGCACCCAGGCTTAAGTAGTGGTCGAGCAGGTGGCTCTCGCCTTCGATCTGTTCTTCAAAGAGGGAATACATGACCACGGCTGATGCGCCAGCGTCTTCAAGGCGGTGGATTCGATCCAGTGTCAGCGACAGCGGCGATGCCGACGGCACAACCGGATGCTTGAGTTGCAGGCCCAGATAGGTAGTTGATAGATCCATGGTGAGGTTCCTCCAATTTGTCTTGTGCTTCACACCGGATGAGGTAAGTGGGGAGTCTATGCTACCCACCTACCTCCAATATTCTGCCGTAGAAAAGTCGTCCAACCTGTCATTCCGAATGTAGTGAGGAATGACAATGTGCATTGCAGGCTAAGCAGCAGCTTGATCCACGCTACTTGTGATTGCTTGCAAGCTCTTCGTACTTTTGCCACCGTTCGTTGACAGTCGCTTGTGCCACTTCCATCAACTGGGCGGCCACAACTGCGTTGGTCTGCTCCAAAATGCGATAGCGGTTTTCGTTGTAGGCGTAGTCCCGCAATGGAATGGAAGGTGCCTTGGAATCCAACTGGAAGGGATTCTTGCCCTCTTCCTTGAGCCGCGGGTCAAAGCGATAGAGCGGCCAGTGACCGGATTGTGTCGCAAGCGCCTGCTGCTCCAAGCCCTTTGCCATGTTGATGCCGTGGGCAATACAGTGGCTGTAGGCGATGATGAGCGACGGTCCAGGGTATGCTTCGGCCTCCAGAAATGCTTGCAACGTTTGGCGGTCATTGGCTCCCATCGCAATATGGGCTACATAGACGTTGCCATAGCTCATTGCCATCAACCCCAAGTCCTTCTTTGCCGTGATCTTGCCGCCCGCAGCAAACTTTGCTACGGCGGCTTGTGGCGTCGCCTTTGACGATTGGCCACCGGTGTTGGAATAGACTTCGGTATCCATGACCAAGATGTTGACATTGCGCCCGCTGGCGATCACATGGTCGAGACCACCAAAGCCGATGTCATAGGCCCAACCATCACCACCCACAATCCAGACAGTCTTCTTGATGAGCTTGTCGGCAAGGCTGAGGAGGCTGGCCGCAGCGGGGCTGTCCATGCCAGCCAGCTTCTCTCTTAAGATGGCGACCAGTTGGCGCTGCTGTTCGATCTGTACTGCATCACTCTGCTCGTTGTTCAAGAGCGCACCAGCTAGCTCATCGCCAATCTCGGCACGCAAGCTATCTACGAGCATAGAGGCTTGCTCAAGTTGCTTGTCGAGGGTCAGGCGCATACCCAGCCCGAACTCTGCGTTGTCCTCAAAGAGCGAATTAGCCCATGCTGGCCCGCGCCCTTCCTCATCCATCGCCCAGGGCGTGGTGGGGAGATTGCCACCATAGATGCTCGAACAGCCTGTTGCGTTAGCGACTAAGGCGCGGTCACCAAAGAGCTGGCTGATGAGCTTGAGGTAGGGCGTTTCACCACAGCCTGCACAAGCACCGGAGAACTCAAAGAGTGGCTCGAGCAGTTGTACATTCTTGACCTGGTTGTTCTTTAACCCTGCGCTAGCGTGATGCTCTGGCAGGCTTTCAAAGAACTCCCAGAACTTGCGCCCTTCCTCGCGCAATGGCAACTGTGGAGCCATGTTGATGGCTTTGCGGCCTACGGCGCTCTTGTCCTTGGCGGGACAGACCTCAACACAGAGGTTACAGCCTGTGCAATCCTCGACCGAAACTTGCAGCGTGTACTGCTGGTCGGGTAATTCACGCCAGCGCGCTGGGGAACTCTTGAATCCTTCGGGAGCATCCGCCAATTCTTCAGGTGTGACAACTTTAGCCCGAATGACAGCATGGGGGCAGACAAAGACACACTTGCCACATTGGATGCACAGGTCAGGCTCCCAGACAGGGACCTCTTGGGCAATGTTGCGCTTTTCCCACTGGCTGGTAGCGCTGGGGTAAGTACCATCTACAGGCAGCGCGCTGACGGGCAAGAGATCGCCACGTCCGGCAATCATC
>CAMPHP010000769.1 GCA_946885925.1 uncultured Litorilinea sp. | reverse complement strand
CGGCATGACAAACGCGCGGCTCTGTCACTCCGTAGGAGTCTCTCTGCTCCGCCGCGCTATCCAGAGAACTGCTGCTCATGGAATGGGGCATAGCCCATCCTTACAGGACAAGCAGCATGACAGACAATGCGTTTTGTCACTCCGTAGGAGTCTCTCTGATTCTGCCGCTCTCTGGTTCTGTCGCTGCTGCCCCGCCGCCAGGTGCAGGCTTGGCAAAGTGGTTATGCCAGTGATATAAACTACCTACCGAAATTAATTGTTCACATCACCCAACCTCTATATCCGGCGTCACCACGCCTAGCGCCACCCGGAAGGACCAAGCTCTATGAGTGCCCACGCCGCTACTTCGCAGCGCCCTATCATCATCTCCGTGGTTCAATATGCTGGTCAAATAGAATCCGGCAAAATGACCACCCTCGATCTGGTTGAAAAAGCCGCACAATTAGGTGTTGATGGCCTGGAACTGCGTCGCGAACCCTGGCCCGCCTACAAAACTGAACTACCCGCCGTACGTGCTCGTATTGAGGAACTTGGCCTCCTTGTCACCTATGGCAGCTTTAGCACACTCTTTAACACAGATCCCGCTGCCCACCAGCAGTTGCTTGAAGACATTACAACAGCCCATGCCCTGGGATCACCCTTGCTGCGTGTCTTTCCTGGCGGAACACCTGCCGCCAGTGACAATGCAGGCTGGGCACGCGCCGAGGAAGCAGTCGCCCACGCAGCCGATCTAGGCATCCAACTCGCGCTGGAAAACTTTGCACGCACCCCTGGTGGTACACTGGAAGAAGTCAGCTTTATCCTAGCTTCCATCAACTCGCCCGCACTCAACGGCAACATCGACATCGGCAACTATCCCCTCCACAACCAAGATGTGCTAGAGGCAATCGAGGCTGTTGGCAACCGGGCGATCTACGTCCATGTCAAGGATTATGCCGGTTCGCCGGATGCCCCAGCGGTCGCCCTTGGGGAAGGCGTTTTGCCGCTCCCCGAGATTTTTGCGGCACTCGACGCACTGCCCCAGCGCATCATCTACTGTTTCGAGTTTTCGGGAGGCAGCGACCCCGATGGACGCATTCAAAATGCCCTTGCCTATCTGCGCCAACACCGGAAGCTCGCAGCATGATTGATGGCAAATTCGTCATTGATGCCCATTGTCACCTAGGCCAATCGCTGCTCAGCGGTGTCGCCATCACCGAAGAGGGCTTGCTCGCCACCATGCGCGACCACGGCATTGATGTCGCGCTCGTCATGCCCCAGCCTTTCCAGGGGCTAGAGCCGGTTGCCATCCATGATCGCATTGCCCGATTGGCCGAAGCGCAGCCAGAGACGATCTATGGCATGGCGAACCTCAGCCCTCGCCTACCCGAAACCGACTATCGCCGCGAAATCACCCGCTGCATCCGCGACTTGGGTTTTAAGGCGATCAAGATCGATCCCTCTGTCCATGCTATGCCGCCCAACCATCCAGCCGCCGAAATCGTCTTTGCCACGGCACAGGAGCTTGACGTCCCCGTCATCATCCATACCGGCCTAGGCGCACCCTTTGCCCTCCCCGCGCTTGCCATTCCCCCGGCACTCAAATATCCCAACCTGACCATCGTCTTGGCCCATGCGGGATATGGCGTCTACTATGCGGAAGCCTTGGTGGCAGCGCAAGTCTGCCCGAATATCATTCTCGACCATTCATGGAGCCCCAGCTTTCAGGTGGCGTCTATGGTTCAGAGCATAGGAGCCGAGCGCGTCCTGTTTGGCTCTGACCATTTGACCAACGTAGCCCCCGAACTAGCCAAGCTCCACGCCATCGGCCTAGATGAAACCCAACTCGCCGCCATTCTCGGCGGCACGGCACAGCGCGTTTTTAATCTATAGGAGAAGTGCATGACCGTCACCGGCCCATTTACAGGCAAACTCGCTCTTGTCACCGGCGTTGAAGCCAGCGGCATCGGTCAAGGCATCGCGCGCGAACTAGCGCGCCAGGGTGCTGCCGTCGTTGCCCATTATCCCTTCTCATCCAGCGGAGCCGATGCGCTCATCGAAGAGGTTACAGCCAATGGCGGCATCGTGGGCAAAGTCCACGGTGATCTTTCCACCGTAGAGAATTGCCTGCGCGTGGTTGATGAAGCCGCTGCCTTCCTTGGCGGCCTTGATATTCTGGTCAATAACGCCGGGATTACCGAGAAGGTACCATTTTTCCAGGTCACACCCGAACTCTTTGACAAGGTCTACCACGTTAACATCCGCAGCCACTACTTCTGTGCCCAGCAAGCCGTGCGCTGGATGAACCAGCGTGGGGGAGGCGCGATCCTCAACCTCGCCTCAATTCATGCCTTTGCAGGTGTGCCCAACTTCTCGGTCTACGCCGCTACCAAATCGGCCATCGTTGCCTTGACCCGCGAGCTTGCTATCGAGCTAGTGCTACAGCGCATCCGCGTCAATGCCATTGCACCCGGCCATGTCGAAGTGCCCCGTCACTTTGCCGCGCCTAGCTATTCGACTGAACTTGGTGCGCGCCTCTCTCCTTGGGGCCGCGTAGGAACACCCACCGACGCAGCCAAAGCCGCGGCCTTCCTACTCTCCGACGACGCCGATTTCATTACGGGTCAAGTGCTTTATGTTGATGGCGGAACCACGACCAAACTAGCTGTGGATGCGCCACCGTTGGAACGTGTCTAGCTGCTTCTACAGATAAGAGTACGGACAAGAGCTGACCATGACTGATCAATCTTTAGCCGGTCAATCTTTAACCGGTCAATCTTTAACTGGCAAACTCGCCCTGGTGACAGGGGCTGGCAACGAGACAGGCCGCGCCATTGCCACCGAATTCGCGCGTCAAGGTGCTGCCGTAGTGCTGCATGAAAGCGCGGACAGCCTCACCTTGGTAAATGCCCTTGCGACTACCGATGCCATCATTGCCGAGGGTGGATGCGCGGCCACGGTCACAGGCGATCTTGCCCAAGTCGCCGATTGCTTGCGGTT
>CAMPHP010000768.1 GCA_946885925.1 uncultured Litorilinea sp. | reverse complement strand
GCATCATTACGCCGATCATTGCTGCCAACCCCGAATTGGTCTACTTCGGTGGAATTTACAGCCAAGCAGGTATCTTCTTCCGCCAGGCACGCGATCGCGGTGTGACAGCCGTATTCATGGGGCCAGACGGTTTAGATAGCTCCGAACTAGCTGGTCTGGGTGGTGATGCAGTTGTGGATATGTACTACAGCACCGTTGCTGCACCTCCCACCGTCTACCCCGATGCAGCCCAGTTCATTGTCGATTATGAAGAACGCTTTGGCGAGCAGACCCAACCCTTCTCCGCGCAGGCGTATGACTCAATGAATATCTGCATTGACGGCATCAAGCGTGCCATCGAAGCCAACGGTGGCGAATTACCCACCCGTGCCCAGGTCGCCGAAGCCGTGCGTGAAACTACGGACTTCCCTGGCATTACGGGTGATGTAGCCTTCAACTCTGTGGGTGACAAGGAAGTTGCCACCTACTTTGTTCTAAAAGTTCTTTCGGCTGATCCGGCAGAATGGAACAACAATGAATTGGTGGAATCACTCGATATTGCAGCACCAATCGAGTAGTAACAACCAAGTCTGGAAGTTGGAAAGCTAGCCTAGACCCCGTTGTACACAGTGCAGGTTATTCCATCTAGCGAATAACCTGCACTGTTGCTATCTAACTGGTACTATCTAGTAGTCGCTATCTAGGAATAGGGAAAGCATCACCCCACTGACGCCTACCCAAGTCAGCTACACAGGAAAAGATCCATGCACCTTCCAAGGACCAACGCGCTGCAAGCTGTCCTACGCCCGCTTGGTCAATTGCTCCTCTTTGTACTCGGGGGCAGTGTGATCATCTCACTCATTGTAATTCTCGCCGCTTATCTATTGCGTGGCACGCGCGACGATATGGACTTGGTACAAATCACCTTTGTCCTTCTCCCTCAAGTGTTGGTCGATGGCATCACGCTTGGCTTCGTCTACGCCACGATTGCGCTCGGCTATACGATGGTCTATGGCGTGTTGGAATTTATCAACTTTGCCCACGGTGAAATCTTTATGTTCGGGGCCTTTGCCGGGGTAGAACTTCTGATCTTTATGGGCAACCGTGGCGCATTTGGTGACGCCAGCAACACCACGAGTTACGCCTTTGTTCTGCTGTCAATCTTGGCAGCGATGGTGATTGCGGGGCTGTTGGCGGTCACAGTAGAACGAGTCGCCTATCGCCCCCTGCGTGCGGCTCCCCGGCTTGTCCCTTTGATTTCAGCCATCGGCGTCAGTTTCCTCTTGCAAGATGTTATGCGCTTTGTGCAGAGTTCCGTCAACGGCGATTTCTATCGCTCGTACCCAACCTTTGGCTCTTTTACAGATCGAATCACCTTTTTTACGGTCGACCTGAACGGCCGCCCACTGGACGTTGCCATTCAAATCAAATCTATTATCATGATCGTTGTGGCCCTTGTCATGTTGGCGGGGCTGAACTATCTGGTCAACGGCACAAAAATTGGCAAAGCGATTCGCGCAGTAGCACAAGACCAGCGGACGGCTAGTCTCATGGGCATCAATGTCAACGCGATTATCGCCATGACATTCTTGATTGGGGGTGCATTGGGCGGTGCCGCCGGTGCGCTCTATGCCTTCAAGTTCACCCGTGTTGATCCCTATATGGGCTTTCTCCCCGGTCTCAAGGCATTCACCGCCGCAGTGCTGGGAGGCATTGGCAATATTACGGGTGCTATGTTGGGAGGGATCGTGTTGGGACTGCTCGAATCCTTCGCCGCCTCCTACTTGTCGATCTTTACGAATGGCGCGTTCGGTGCCGAATATAAAGACATCTTTGCCTTTATCATCCTCATCGCCATCCTGATCTTCAAACCGTCTGGCTTGCTTGGGCAGACTGTGGGCCAAAAGGCATAGGAATGATGAACCCATGAATACGACGCACACCACGACCACCAACCCTCTCGCCCACTTGTGGTTTCGCCTCACCCATAGCCCGATTTGGGCGGCAATTGTCTTCGTCTACATTGCCTATGTAACCTATGAAGTCACTCAAGCGCCTCGCTCGTTGCTCTGGCGCTTGCTCTTTTTGGCGGGCTTGCTCTTAATCTATGCCATGCCCCAACCAGCGTGGATCAAGCTCCTCTATGGAGGTGTGGTCACGCTGGTTCTTGTGCCCATGATCGGCCTCAGCAATCCTTTCCTCCTGGAGTTGGGCTTCCAGATCTGCGTCTTTGCTACATTAGCCCTGGGCTTAAATATCGTTGTTGGTTTTGCAGGGTTGCTCGACCTGGGCTACATCGCCTTTTATGCGGTAGGATCCTATCTTTGGGCTTTCTTTGGCTCCCAACAACTGTGGAATCTGGATACCGTTGCGGGCACTGCCCAAGCGCATGTTGGCTTTCCACTCAACCCCAATTGGTTCTGGATTTTCTTAATCCTCGGCACAAGTGCGGCAGCCTTCATGGGCATTGCCCTGGGCACGCCCGTTTTGCGGCTGCGCGGCGACTATCTCGCCATTGTCACGCTGGGCTTTGGCGAAGTCATTCGCGTGCTTGCCAGCAATCTGAGCAAGCCGGTCAACTTGACAAATGGACCGCAAGGGATCACCCCCATCCAACGTCCCGATCTTCCCCTCGTTCTAATCAGCCCGGAATTTCTTGGCTGGCTCACAGAGAGAGCGGGTAGAGTGATTGGAATTGGGGATATATACGCCTTTTTCTTCTACTTTCTCGCCATTGTTATCTTGTGTGTCACGGTTGTCGTGGCAAGACGACTGGAAGATTCTAAGTTGGGCCGCGCCTGGACGGCCATCCGTGAAGATGAGGTCGCGGCCATTGCCATGGGTGTCCCCCTCGTACGTACCAAGTTAGCAGCCTTTGCCATTGGCGCTTCTTTCTCAGGTGTAATGGGTGTTATCTTTGCCGCCAACCGCACCTTTGTCAGTCCAGAAACCTTTTCGCTGACCTCCTCGAGCAGTGTGCTCGTCATGGTCATTCTATGT
>CAMPHP010000767.1 GCA_946885925.1 uncultured Litorilinea sp. | reverse complement strand
AGTTGACACCCCGCTCGCGAGCAAACCGCACAGGACAGCCTATAGCGTAATGCGCCTTTATATTGTTCGGCATGCCGATCCCGATTATGAGGGAAATACAATCACTGCGGCAGGACACCTTGAAGCACAGGCACTTTCAAGGCGTTTTGCCAGCCAGGGGCTAGATTACATCTATTCCTCGCCCCTGCCGCGCGCCGTGGAAACAATGCAATATACCGCGAACGCGCTTGGCATGACCCCTGAGATTGTTGAATGGACAGCCGAACTCTCAGAATGGAAGATTGATCAGAAGTGGGGCGCACTATTCGCTTTCGATCTTGCCGGGGAAGTCATTCGTGGCTGTGAACTGCTGCCGAGCCACGATACATGGCATTTGACGACTCCGCTCGATGATCCCCTCTTTCGAGAGAAGTTTAGCGCCTTAAAGCAGCACTCCGACACCTTTCTCGCACAGCATGGTTATGAACGCCAAGGTGGGTTGTACCGCTGCCAGCAGCCAAATCGCAAGAAGATCGCGGTTTTTTGCCACAATGGGTTTGGCCTCACCTGGCTGGCGCACTTGTTGGAAATTCCTGTATCGTTGATCTGGTCAGGCTTCTGGCTAGCGCCCAGTTCCGTGACCACCATTCTGTTCGATGAGCGCTCGGCTGAATGGGCAGTCCCCCGCTGTTTAAGCGTAGGGGATGTGTCCCACTTATACGCGGAAGGGTTGCCCGTTCAGCCGCGCGGTCTCTTGTCCAACAGGGAATGAGGAATACCGTGAGTGATAGAGGATGCAGCCTGTACTGGCAGTCAGAGACCGAGGAACTCAGCTAATTGCTGGCGATAGACTTCGCTGGCGCTCAAGAGGCGATCCCGTTCATTCGGATCATGCACCTGGGCTGCCAGCGAACATTGTCCGAGCCGGAAGGCTAGATAGGCTATCCGGTAGAAATCCAGTGTAGCGGCATCAATGATTGTTCCACCTGCTGCACTGAATGCCTTGAGGAGTTGCTCTATCGCTTCGCCTTCCAATCTCCACTCCACAATTGCGCCCGCAAGATCCCAAGCGACAGACTGTTTGCCAACCAGGGTATGATCACAATCATGCCCGACACTATCCACTTTGCACAGCTTATTGTCCTTATCAACAATCCACTCATACGGCTGCATGTGACCGTCACCATAAGTAGGCTGTAGCTCCATCGCTGAAAGACAATAGCGTTGCGTAAGATTCGCGACCTCTTCACCAAATGCCTCGCGGATATTCACGTTGAGCATTTCAATCAGGCACTCGATTGCCATACGACTTTCGCCATCCTGCATGGATGGTCCGGCTGTTTGGGCAATATAGATGCCGGTGAGTTCAATCATCTCTGGTGAACTAACGCTGGGGCTGAGTGGCGTGCCCTCTATCCATTCCGTTGCGACAAAGCCATAAGCAGCGCCAAGCACTGGCGATGCTAACCCCCGTGTGGCGCGTTCGTTCAGTAAGTCAGCAGCCGATTCCGCTGTGCTTGCCAGGTCAGGTGATATGCTGGCAAGGCCAAGAAATTTGAAGAGCACCTTTTTCCCACTTTGCAGCGTGTAGCGGTACTTGATGCGCTCGAAAGCCGTACACAGCCCCGGCCATACGCTCGAATCAGGATAGAGATAGTGCCGCCATAACCCGCTGCTGAAGTCCTCAATCTGTATAACGGGTTCGGGCAAGGTGGAGGTAAGGGCATCCTGTAGCGCCACGCCGTTGAAGGTAAGACTTTTCGTGTCTGCCACATAGCGCGGTGTTGTCTGCCACCACGCTTGCACCTCTTCCGAGCTAGCACCACCCGGATCATGTGGATGACCGGGAAAGAAGGCAATGTTGTGCCGGTCAATTCCTGCGTTTACCAGTGCACTTGCCGCCGCTGCCATAGAAGAGCCAGAGATTCCCGGCCCTTCATCGATAATCAAGCCGAAAGCGTGTGGTGCGATCTGCATCCCGCTACTGTCTACCTGACGCGTGAAGGGGTGTCCTGTCGGGCGCACGGTAAATGAGTGTACCTGCCAGCCAGCAGCGCGCAATACCGCGCTGACCACAGCCGCCAGCGTAGTGCCAATACTGCGGATGCCTACCACAACAACTCCCTGTGATCGCTGTAGGCTGTGTTCTGCTAGCCATTGTGCTGCTGCAACAAGATACTGTTCAGGATAGAGGGCATAAATGCTAAAACCTTCGGGCAATTTAATCGCGAGCGTGAGATCGGGCGCATCGTGTAGGTTGTCCAGCGTGTGCAGCAGGTTGCGCAGCGCGGTGTCTGTATCAACCATCGGTGGGGGTAAAGCAACTGGCTGCTTGTAGGCAATGCTATAAAACGCTTCGGCGGCCTGGGCTGTTGCTAGATGGAAGTGCGTAATAAATGCTTTGGCTTCGTCCGGCTGAAGTGCTTGTGCCAGTGTGTCATGCGCGCCTTGCTCCACCTGTCCACACAAGATGAGCAGCTTGCGCAGCACATCCAGGTTGCCCTGATTCTCTAACGCATGGTTGACCAGTGTATAGAGCCGCGTTCGCAAGGCTTGAAGCTGGCCTTCGAACTTGGGATCGCCATAAACGAGCATCGCGATATCCTTACCTCAAGTTGTTACAATTGATGTTGCACTGCGAAGTAGGTCAATCTGTCATTCCGATCACGTAGTGGGCAAATCGCCTGTATCGTTTAGGCGGATCACCTGCGCTCCCCCGTGATGTACAGCAATGATGCTCACTGACGCAGGGCTGATCTCGATACGTTGGAATAGATCAAGGTGTACACCCAGATAGTGGGCAACGACTGCCTTGATCACGTCACTGTGACTGACAATCGCCACAACCTGATTTGGGTATTCTTGACATAAACATTGTAACGCCGCAACAGCCCGCAACTGGACTTCTAACATCAAGCCGCTGTTGGGTAGGTGTGAACTGCTGCGGAAACTGTTCCAGTCCTGCCAGCGCGGATCGGCAGCAAGCTCATCAAAGCGTTT
>CAMPHP010000766.1 GCA_946885925.1 uncultured Litorilinea sp. | reverse complement strand
TGACGGACCCATCGACGTTGGCATTGAAGTGTTTCGAAACCATATAGAGTGGCTACACCCCAATGGACGCACAAAGGGGGGCCTTTTCTTTGGGGGTGCCTTCCTTGGCGATCGTGGGGCGAACGACAATTTTGTGGCCCAGGAGGTACACCAGGCGCAGGCGGAGGGCTTTGCTGCCCGCGGGCAGATGCTCATTGCACCCGACATGGATCCAGAGTTTGTGCGCGCAGAAGTGCGCCGCCAGGGCTTTGTGGGGCTTAAACCCTATCACCTAATGGCAAAGATCAAAGGCCCGACTTTTCTTGCGTCCATTGAAGATTACTTGGCCGAGGAACATGTGCGAATTGCCCATGAGGAAGGATTGACGATTACCTTGCACATGGTGCGCGAGCGCGCTTTGGCCGACCCGGTCAACCAGGAGACGATTCGCCGCTATTGCACCACCTACCCCAACATGCGCCTGATTTTGGCCCATGCGGCGCGCGGCTTTAATCCGTGGCATACGATTGAAGGCATCCACAGCCTAGCTGGACTAGAGAATGTGTGGTGCGACACTTCGGCTGTGACTGAGGCAGGTGCGTTCGAGGTAATTGTGGAAACGTTGGGGCATACGCGGCTACTCTATGGCACCGATTTCCATGTCAGCCACATGCGCGGGCGCTGCGTTGCAATTGGCGACTCATTCCACTGGCTCTATGCCGATGAGATGGAGCTAGGCGAGAAACATACTACGCTGCGACCCGTGCTGATCGGGCTGGAGTCGCTACGCAGCGTGCTCTTGGCGATGCGGCGGCTCAAGCTGACGGATGCCCAGGTCGAGGATATTTTTTATGGGAATGCGGCGCAGTTGTTTCAGATCGGCTAAATGTAGCGCGGACTTCCTTGGAGTTCCAAGGAAGGTGATTGACGAATGGATTACTCACCTACGCGCTGGCAGAACTGTGCTGGTTGGCAAGTGCTTCTGGACTGGCTTCCATATAGCGGCGATAAGCCTCTTGGGAACGCCGGTTGTGCCGGCGCGATACTTCTTCTACCCGCTCTGGATCGCGAGCACGCAGCGCAGCCAACAGTTCCCAGTGCTCTTTCTGGGCGATGTCGGTTTGGTTGGCGAAGACTTCGGCAAGATAACGCCGCCGCAAGCGATGCCAATGGAGCCAGACCGTGGTAACGACATTTTCCATCAAGACAGCACCCGCCTGGTGGCAAATTAACTGGTGGAAAAGCGCGTTTTTCTCAGAAAAGCGCTCTGGATCATCAACGAGATCATCAAGTTCGCGTAACGCTACTTCGAGACGGTCAAGGAAATCTGGGGTGAGTTGCGAACATGCATTTCGCCCGCAGATGACCTCCACGGTTTCTAGCAAGCCAAAGATCTCGTAGGCCAGAGATGGATAAAGCTCGGTTACGGTTGCGCCAACATGGGGCTTGAAGATCACAAATCCTTCAGCCTGCAATTGGGAGAGCGCCTCGCGAATGGGAATGGGACTGATACCCAACTGCTTGGCGAGGTCATCGATCACCAGGCGCGTACCACCAGACAAAGTGCCATCAATGATTGCATCGCGCAACCAGGTATAGGCAACTTCGCTTTTGCGAGGAAAGGTTGGAGATGGCAGGTTGAAGTCGTGCGCCACTTGAATTTAGCTCGTTGGAAAATATATCCTATATCATATAGGAAATCGAACTGTAAGACGAAACGCAAATTTTGTCAAATGATCATTATACTCTCTACTGCCCTTATCCTTCATAGATCAAGGGCTATGCATGGCAACATGCATGTGCCTGCACTGCTCCAGTGTTGAAACAACGAGAGAGGCAGAATCGGAACTTATCTTTTTGCCGGGGCGTCTTTGTGACAGTGCTACGTCTGTGTGCGAGGACAAAAGGGAGGGGCTCACCCATGATAGACAAGCATTTGTGGGGAGCAGTGAGTCTGTTGATCTTGGTTGGGTGCATAGGCTGTAGTCAAGTTATTCTGCAAGTCACGCCCCAGCCATCAAACGAGCAGAGGAGTGCCGTTCCAGCGCAGAGTATTTTGCCCACGCCCGAGCTTTCAGTAGACACTTCTTCATCTATCACACAGGAGGGTATGGTGACAGTCACGTTGGATGCATCCAACCCACAGGTACTCCAGGCAATGGAGGATCTGAGCAAACGTACATCCATTCCAGCCGAAGAGATTAAAGTAGTTGATGTCGAGATCGTCGTGTGGCCGGATGCGAGCTTGGGATGCCCCCAACCAGGCATGATGTACCCACAAGTGCAGCAGGATGGCATGCTGATTCGTTTGCGTGCCGGTGGTGTAGTTTACGAGTATCACAGCGGTGAGACCCGACCCCCCTTTCTGTGCGAAAAAGCAGGCCCCACTAAGTCTACGCCTATTGCGCCAAACAGAAACGACTGACCACAAGCATGTCGCCTAACGGCGGCTCGTTGTAGCTTCAGTGTACTGTTGATCAAACTGCGCCCAAGTAGCTCTCTTGGGCGCAGTTTGTGTCTATCCAGCTAGCGTGCTTTCACGCGTCGTTTACCTCTACTTTGTCACGTCTCCGCTGGCGCAAGCAATGTTGACGCCTTGGAATAGTTCTGACGTGAGTTCGGCGCAGTTGGTCCAAGCACCTGTCTTGTCACCTCTGGCGGCAAAGGTGATCACATGCGTTTCACCCGGCTCTCCTGGTACTGAGAAGACGTCGACTACATAGCCAGTGGTGTTCGATGGGGAGGGTGCTGTGCCAGTGCCATTGAAGTAGGTCGTGCCGCCACTATTGCCAAATTTGTTCTCCGCACCGACGGTGAGGCCACCATCACCTGTGGTAATGGCCGGGCCATAGACGAAAGTAATATCCTCGACCGTACCAAGGCGAATCCAAATCTGGAAGGAATTGATTTCAGCAACGTTGCTGAAATTGGGCACATTCTCCC
The DNA here is from genome assembly GCA_946885925.1 of uncultured Litorilinea sp. The sequence continues at coordinate 59 of CAMPHP010000766.1, read as the reverse complement.
AATCGGCCACGAGCCAACTGTTGACACCATCGGTCAAGACGCCAGCGCGTAGGCTACCA
>CAMPHP010000765.1 GCA_946885925.1 uncultured Litorilinea sp. | reverse complement strand
ACAGCTTGGGTGCTATACAGCTTAGGTGCTATACGGACGCGATTGAATGCCAGTCAATAGCCGCAAATATCTCAGTTGTGGTTCTATGTAGGGAAACAAAGACGAACGGTACGCTGCTATGTGTCTTGGTGGGAGTGCCTTAACTCAGAGCAGGATGGGAAGCTGTACAGTAGTATACTGAGGGCGTAAATTTTTGTCAATCGATTTGCGAAGGGCCCCAGGGCGCAGAATGACAGTTATCCTGAACTTTTGCGTAGCCCTGTACAAGCAAGAATAGGCTGCGTGGTCACATACCACCCGTTAAACCGGATGGGCGAGTTGGGTTCTTATGCGGCGATCTTCCTCTGGGCAATTTGCACTAAATCCGCAGTTGATTGGTTTGTGTTAATTGCAGCCAGTACTAGTTCATCAATCAGCGCGGCAATCTCTGCCCATTCGGGGAGACGTGGTAGTTCGCGCGCATAGCGATGCAGCGCTTCCATTTTGTGATAGAACGGAATGGCGGCGTTGACAGCGGCATCACTCCACGTAGATTTGCGACAGCCAATGCCGCCTTCGAGCGTAAGCAACTTGTCCATAGGAGCGGAGGCGCAATGGCGCAGGAAGCGGTAGGCAACTTCGGCATGGGGGCTGCCTGCCGCAACACAGAGGATCCAATAGACGTTGAGTGATGCGGGAGCGCTGCCTTTGGCATGGGGGATTGTCGTTACATCTACGCGCCCCTTGACCTTGGAAGATGCGATGGTCTCTGCCATGCCAGCAAAACCGAACCAGTTGATCATCATCGCCACCTCTCCTGCAGCAAAGGCAAGACCGGATTCGACTGAATCCAATCTGCGCGCCTGGGGATGGATGGCAGCAGGGTCGTTCAAGACAGAACGGTAGTAGTTCAGCGCGGCGATTGCTTGCGGGGTGTTTAGATGGAGGTTGCCAGATGCATCGAAGAGTTCACCGCCTCGTGTCCACAATTGGAGGCAGAAATCATAGACTGTGTTATGCCCGTCCGGGTAGGCGGCAAAGACGGTTCCATATAGCCCCTGGTGTGGACGGTGAAAAAAACGTGCAATCTGGTGAAACTCCTCCCAAGATTCGGGCGGAGCCAGAGGAACGCCATAGCGGGCCTGGTATGCTGCCTGCTCTTGCGGATCCTCAAAGAGGTCTTTGCGGTAGATAAGACACTCCGGGCCATCATGGTAGGGCAAGCCAAGCACTGTTTCGCCAAATTGCTGCATCCTCAGCAGAGAAGGAGTCCAGCCATCCGGATAGCCATCAGGTGGATTGCTGCCTAGTAACGGGCCAATATCCAGCACGGCTTGCCGTTCATGGGCAGTGGCAAACCAGTCCGAAACCAGGAAACCCACATCCCACTCACCCCGCTTCAATCCGTCCTGCTCAAAATAGCTCTCATAGAGCGGGTGCAGGTCTAATGGCTCGGCCTCCAACTGCAAATCAATACCTTCTGCTGCTTGAAAAGCGGCCCATTGCTTCTCAATTGCTGCAGAGAAAGGATCAAACCTGCGGATTGCCACGCGAAAGGAATTGCGCGTCTGGCTCATATCACCCCCCTGATTGGTTGAGTAAGTGGCGTCGCGCCAGACTCGCTGGAGCGACAGGCAGCCTCCACCAGTGCCATGGTGTTGACCGCGTCCTCTACCGCAGTAGGCAGATAATCGGCACTGCCTTCTACATAGCGCATAAGGCTTGCCATCGTACCAACGAAGCCATCCGGAAACCAGCTTCCTTCGATTGGCACGCTCTGCCAGTGTGGCTCATTCTCTCCATCGAGCACGCAGTATTCGAACTCATCTGGCACACCCTGGGGATAGTTCATCAACAATCCCATCTTGGCCTTGATGGCCCCTTTGCTACCCTCCCATTTGATATAGCTCTCCTGGTGTTTCAAACCATAGGCGTGGTGATGGTTGGCGGTGATGGTTGCCCGCAGCCATTCGCCATAATCCAAGATAAAGGTGGTGCGTGTGCCATGCAGCTTTGGCAGCGTGGGATGGCTGACGCTCTTGGCATAGACCGCGTGTGGTTCGCCCAGACAGGCGCGCATCAAATCGAGGTAGTGGATGCTGTGATAGGTGATTTCGGCAAAGCGCACCTGTTCCATGAACTTCCAGAGATGCCAGGGTGTGAAGACTGTCACCCGTACCTCCATGTCATGCACATCGCCAATCACCCCGTGATAGATCAGGCTGCGCGCGGCCAGAACAAAGGGGGCATAACGCAACTGGAAGTTGACCGCAGCTTTCAAGGCTTTGGCGCGGCAAAGGTCGCAAATGGCACGAGCCATAGCCAAGTCATCCCCTAACGGCTTTTGGATCAAAACACCAGCCCCATCAGGTAGATGGGGTAAGAGGGACAAGATGGCAGATGCAGGCACAGCAATATCGAACACCGCGCCAGCAGGAGCAAGACGGACTGCTTCGCCCAGCGACTCATAGACCACCGGAATGGCGAATGCCTGCGCTGTCTGTCGCGCCTTACCTGTGTCTATATCGAAAATACCGGCAACGGGAAAACCTGCCTTGTGATAGGCAGGCAGGTGAGCATCATTGACAATTCCGCCAGCGCCGATGAGCACAATGGGCGCTGGCGAGTTGGGTAGAGGTGGTGTAGTCTGCAAAGTAAGGGGAATCACTGCCCATCCTTTGGACAATATGGCAGACGCGCTTAGCTAGATAGGCTGACCGTGTAGGGGTATTTTAGCACAGATGAGAGTAGGATACACCTGTAGTAAGCCGCGCAAAGCGTCTTGGTTGGATATTGGGTGACAAAGATTACCCTGCTGTATCAGAAATCCTTGTGCTGGAATAAGAGTTCTCTGGCTATTGTTTTGGCTGGACTACAAACTGGCTTACTACCGCTGGACTCTGTGTTAGAATTGTCTCTTGGTCGCGATCCATGTCGTCCGCTAGATAAGCTGGAATGCCATAGGATGTCACCGTTAGCGCCTGGCTTGTGGCGTCGATCTCGAAC
>CAMPHP010000764.1 GCA_946885925.1 uncultured Litorilinea sp. | reverse complement strand
GTTCATTCCTTGTCGAGGATGGCCCTGCCGCCCTGGGCTGGACCACCGATTTCCAATCTTTAGGTTTTCTATACAAATTGGTTTGCGATACAGATTCTGACGATTACAGTTTTGCTAGTACAAATTTTCCTAGTCCAGCTTTAAGGTAGTGGATGCTGCATCCACACATTTGGCTCGATATAGACGCCTTCATCAGCATCGCGATCTACATGCAAGGTTGCCAACAATCCTGGCCCCACATATTCGCCAGAGGCGGGCAAAGGCAAATCCAGCCACTCCTCCCACTGTGCCACCGTTCCCGCCGCAGGTTGTGAGCTATTACAAGGCTTAATAATGCGCGCACCCAAGCGCGCATGAACCCGCATCCACGGGTCGAACGGCAATCCTTCAGCATTGGTCCAAGAGCAGAATTCGGCCATCGGCGTAATTGGATAGCGCGCCTTCCAGACCGGACGCACAGGGATAAAGAAACGTCTTACTCCCGTCTCCAGCACAAGTTGCTTCATTGCTCGCACCGCGATATTGCTTAAATGCTGTCCGCGTCGCGTGGGGTCCAACGTAACGGAAAGCCCACTTGCCATTGTTGGCGTTCGTCCGGCCTTATAATCTAGCTCAGCCTGGTACATCACCCAGTTCCAACCCGTATCAGGCAACTCCTCTGCCGGACCATCCCATGCCAATGTTAGCGCATTGCCAGCCGCCACCAATGTATTGTCTGCCGGATCAATCAGTACATATTGAAGATGAGGCCAGCGCCGGAAAATTCCAAACCAATCAAAGGGAAGGGTATGCCCTTTGGGAGTGGTTGACTCGGTAACAAACCTGGGCCAAACAGCATCGATCAACGCTTGAATACGGTCAGCCAGCCCAGGATCATCGGCCACAGTCCGGATTAGAAAGCCGTCAATTTCTCGTCTCACGCCTGTACCTTGTCTAACAACTCTCTCTGCTAGAGATAATATCGTTCCTGTGCACGATGTTCCGCCCATTCCTCACGCGCGGCATTTACACTATCCATCTCGCTCACCTCCGCCACGGGTACATCCCACCAGCTATGATAGCCAGGGACGCCCATATAGCGGTCATTGCGAACGTAGATCACGGTTGTGTGATCAATCGACTTTGCCGCGTCCAACGCCGCGACAAAATCATCATAGCTGTTGCACTCAATCACATGCGCGCCCAGGCTGCGCGCATTCGCCGCTAAATCCACTGGCAGTTCTGCCACAGCCGTAGCGGTATCGTCAGGCAACCGGCCCTGTTCAGGATAAACGTAGCGCGTACCAAAACCCGTTTGCCCCAACGACCGGCTCAACCCGCCAATGCTCTTATAGCCAGAGTTGTCCATGAGTATAATAGTCAGCTTATATCCCTCTTGGATCGAGGTCACAATTTCGCTAGAGAGCATTAAGTAGGAGCCATCACCCACCATCACATAGACCTCGCGGCTTGGTTCAGCCATCTTAACGCCAAGACCCCCCGCGATTTCATAGCCCATACAAGAATAACCGTACTCCAAGTGATACTGCTTCGCATGGCGCGCTCGCCATAGCTTATGCAGATCCCCTGGCAAGCTCCCCGCCGCGGCAACCATCACGGCATCCGGATCACCATGCTCGTTTACAGCGCCGATCAATTCACCCTGACTCGGCAGAGGCGTATGGCGCATGTTATAGATGTGGTCAACCTCGGCTTCCCATGCATCATGGAGTGTCTTCGCTTCCTGAACCGTTGCGTCATCCAGCCGGTATGCGCCGAGCAGCGTCGCTAGCTCATCCAGGGTCGCCCGCGCATCACCCATTAGCGGCAGTGCATGGTGCTTGTACGCATCAAACTCGGCCACATTGATGTTGATAAAGCGCAGATCAGGATGTTGGAATTGAGTCTTGGAAGCAGTCGTGAAGTCGCTGTACCGGGTACCAATCCCGATAATGAGATCCGCATCTTTTGCGTAGAGGTTTGCCGCTGAAGTGCCTGTCGTACCGACAGCCCCCAAATTGAGAGGATGGTCGTAGCGCAAACTACCCTTTCCCGCCATTGTCTCACCTAGGGGGATTCCTGTCTGATCGACAAAGCGGCGCAACGCCTCAGTCGCCTCGCTATAGAGCACGCCACCCCCAGCAATAATCATCGGCCTCTTGGCCTCGCGAATCGCCCCCGTGGCGTCCAATAGTGCCGCCACATCCGGGCGATTGCGCGGAATACGCCAGACGCGATGATTGAAGAGTTCGGCAGGATAGTCATACGCTTCCGTCTGCACATCTTGCGGCAACGACAAGGTCACCGCGCCTGTCTCCGCGGGACTGGTCAGGACGCGCATCACTTCCGGTAGCGCTGTCAGGATCTGATCCGGGCGATTGATGCGATCCCAATAGCGGCTTACTGGACGGAACGCATCATTGACCGAAATATCCTGGCTATGCTCCGACTCCAACTGTTGCAGCACAGGAGCCACATTGCGTCGTGCAAAGATGTCTCCTGGCAGCAGCAACACTGGCAAGCGGTTAATCGTCGCTGTTGCAGCCCCGGTGATCATATTGGTAGCGCCAGGGCCAATCGAAGTGGTGCAGACCAGCGTTTGCAGCCGGTTGCGATGCTTGGCAAAGGCCGCAGCCGTATGCACCATTGCTTGCTCATTGCGTGTCTGGTAATAGCGCAGTTGTGGATATTGCTGGAGTGCTTGCCCCATCCCCGCCACATTGCCATGCCCAAAAATGCCAAAACAACCGGCAAAGAAGCGGTGTTCCACACCATCCCGCTCAACATATTGCGTGGTCAAAAAGCGCACAATAGCTTGGGCCACAGTCAGGCGCACGCTGGTTGGGTTGCTCATAGTTGCCTCTCTTGGATGGCTGCGTTGGTGCTTGTTGATACACTCTATTCTATCACGATTATCCATTGTCTGGGCTGAACATGTCTGGGCTGAACGAGGGACTCCTACAAACGCAAGAAAGCTCTATTCAAAGCCCCAGCCATTCACAGCATAATC
>CAMPHP010000763.1 GCA_946885925.1 uncultured Litorilinea sp. | reverse complement strand
GTCGTAGACCCAGGAAATATTAATGGCTGTAATCCCTGGCCTCCGGGCACCTTTACCGGCAAGGCTGCGTTGATTCAACGGGGTGTCTGTGCGTTCAGTCTCAAGGCGCTCTATGCCCAACAAGCGGGTGCGGAATTTATCGTCATCTACAACAATGCTGCGGGAGGTAATGCGATCTTCGGTATGGCAGCAGGCGCGGGTGCCTCAGAAGTAACCAAATCGGTTATTTCCATCGGGCATAGCAATGGTGTCGCTTTAGTTGATCACTATACCAATCGCTCCCCTGAAGACAGAGAAACGGCGATCATTCAGATTGACACTTTTGCCTTCCAACAGGGGAATACCCCTGATCGGATCATCAGTTTTAGCAGCCGCGGCCCTGCAGTAGGTGGTGGGCTAAAACCCGACATTGCAGCACCGGGTGTCAACATTTTGGCGCAAGGCTTCACGCCGGGTACAACGGGCGAAGCACGCCATCTGGGCTATGGCCAGGCCTCAGGAACCTCAATGGCCTCGCCCCATGTGGCGGGTGCTGCCGCATTGGTGCTGCAAGCACACCCCGATTGGTCGCCAGCCTATGTGAAGTCTGCCTTGATGTCCACATCCAAATATCTTGACATCTATTTGGATGATGGCGTAACGCCTGCCCAGCCGCTAGACATGGGTGCAGGGCGTCTCGACCTAACGCGGGTCACGGATCCTGGGGTGATCCTCGATCCACCAACGATTAGTTTCGGCCAGGTACCCAACGGCACCCAACAGGTCCTTACTGTAACAGTGACGAGCGTTGCCAGTAGTGCGGAGACTTACAACCTCAGCACGCTCTTCACAGGCAACGGCTTTACACAGACAACAAGCTTGCCCGGCTTCACTGTCTCACCTGCTTCCATCACTTTGGCACCGGGTGAAGTTACGACGCTCAACATCACCTTTAATTCTGCTGACAGTCAAGGCATTGGTGATAACCAAGGCTATATCATCTTGGATGGGGCCAACTATGACGCCCATCTGCCAGTCTGGGCGCGTGTCACCCATGCAACCTTGCTAGCCGATGTGCTGATTATCGACAATGACTTCAGTGATGTGGGTCCCGCCGTTGACATTCCAACCCACGATGCACTCTGGTATTACACCAGTGCTCTTGAAGAATTGGGCTATACCTACGAGGTCATCAACTATGACTTTGAGGCAGTGCCGGACGCTGCGACGCTCGCTGGCTATCGGGCCATTGTCTATTTCACGGGTGAAAACGATGTGCAATTAGCTGGCTTGAGCATGCAAGAAACTAACAGGTTAATGGAGTATCTCAACGACGGCGGCACGCTACTGGCGATGGGCCAAGACCTGGCAGCGACACTCAATGTGGCCCAAACAGATGCCAGCCCCGGAAATTTCTTCTATACATTTGGACTTGGAGCCAACTGGATTCAGGACAGTGTTACTGCTTACCAACCGCCCAACCAGATGATTCTGCCCACCAATAGTGCACCTGAAGTGTTCCAGTCACTAGCCCTTGATCTCACCCAACCACGCGCTTATGAAGCGGAAGGTGACTTGACAGGCGAAGAGGAAACGCCACCTGTCGCTACGGAGACAACTGGCGACTTCTCCCTCCATCTTAACGTCGATGCGAACCGGCTTGAGTTCTCTGTTACGGTTGTGCCAACGCCAACCAATCCGATTACCGTGACCGGAGCACACATCCACGTGGGTGCGCCTGGCGTCGCCGGGCCAGTCATCCGCGATCTGGCAGCACTTGGCGGACTGAGCTTGCCAGTCTTTGTTACCGATAGCTTGACCTTCAGCGGTGTGATCTCGCCAAGTCTAACTGCCAGCGAGATCCAACAGGCATTTAACGGTGAGCTATACGTTAACGTTCACACCTCAGCCCACACCGGCGGTGAAGTACGCGGTCAGATTGAACTGGTGCCTGTGCCTAACCACCCGGACATTGATGAGATTGATAATCGCGCACATGATGGCTCGCACGACCCCACTGGCACCGAGGCAGACTATCCAGGATTTCCCATCCTCTACTATCCTGGGGTCCACAATCTAGCCGATGGCACGGTCGGGATGATACATCGCGACCAACCATCACTCGAAAATCCTGGTATTACGTATCATGGACGCAGTGCCTACACGACCTTCGGCCTTGAGGGAATCAGCAACACCTTCAATCCTGGCTTTGGGATTACCTCCACCATGCGCGCCGAGTTGTTGGGTACGCTGTTGGATTGGGCCTGGTCCGAACCGGCAACTGCCATCATCACTGATATAACGCCGTCAAATGCCAGCCAGTTAACGATCTTGACAGCCACATTGCAGAGCGGCGTACCTGTAAGCTATCGCTGGGACTTTGGCGATGACACACCCTACACCGCTCCCCAGGAGACGCCAGGAATCAGCCATACCTATGCTGCCTGCCGCACCTACACCGTGCGCGTCGAGATTACGGACATCTATGGCAACGTCTCCATTGGCAGCAAGGATATCGCCGTAGAGGAGAACTGCACCTCATACGAGTTTAGCCTGCCGCAGATCTACAAGAATGCGACGCCTTAGTAGAAGGTCTATGTAAGAGTATGTGGATTACCGTAGAGGCTATCCCTCACATCATAGTTATAGTTTAGCGAAACAAAACCAGCGCCGAGGATTCATTCTTCGGCGCTGGTTCTTGTGAGGATTAAGCGATAACATCTTATTACGCTATTAGGCGAATGCCGATCCAATTAGCAGTAAACTTAGAATGATCCGCATTAGACCACATGTGCTAGATTTCTATTTGTGTTAGTCCTGTGATACAGTTAACCCATCCCAACGAAGTGCCTAAATTACTTGTACAGGAACTATAAATGAAATAGAAAAAGGCGATTGATAGTTGTCCTTTTTGGAACAACTGCCGAGACTTGAGAGTTGCAGTTGCCTGTGTGGATCTTACCCGAAACAGACACAGGATACCAGACTCTTCACTGACTCTCTGGATGTTGA
>CAMPHP010000762.1 GCA_946885925.1 uncultured Litorilinea sp. | reverse complement strand
AGCGCCACACTAAACTCCGAAGCCGATTCCCTACCCCGGCAGGCAAGTCCTACAATCGCGCCGGGTTCCTCAACAGGCACTTCCAGCACCAGTTCGTCATGCACCTGCATCAACATGCGCGTTTGATAACCACCCCGCTTAAGCTCATCATGAAGCTCGATCATGGCGAGCTTCATGATGTCTGCTGCTGTACCCTGAATAGGGGCATTGATTGCGGCACGTTCGACTGCCATACGCTGATTGTAGGGCAGCCGCTGGTTGAGCAACTCTGGAAAGAAGCGTTTGCGTCCCAACAAGGTTTCGACATAACCTTGTTGATTGGCCTGCCGGATCGTATTCTCGATATACTCCCGAATTTTGGGATAGGTGACAAAGTATTGATCGAGAAAATTGCGTGCCTCTTGACGGCTCATTTCGGTGCGGCTGCTGAGACCAAATTCGCTGACGCCGTAGATGGTCGCAAAGTTGATGGTCTTGGCAAGGCCACGTTGGGCGCGGTCTACCTTCTCAATCGGCACATTAAATAGACGTGCGGCGGTTGCAGCATGAATATCCTGATCGGCAAGAAATGCTTCGACCAGCCCTTGCTCGTTTGTAACATGGGCCAGGATGCGTAGCTCAACCTGGCTATAGTCGACAGAAATCAGCTTCCATCCCTGAGGTGCGATAAAGGATCGCCGGATGTCGCGTCCCAGTTCTGTGCGAATAGGGATGTTTTGCAGGTTTGGGTTGCTGCTACTCATGCGCCCGGTTACGGCTCCTGCCTGGTTAAAGCTGGTATGCACACGACCCGTTGTGGGGTTTACCAGGGAAGGCAGGGCATCAATATAGGTGCCGCGCAGCTTTTCGAGTTGGCGGTGTTCCATGATGATGAGTAAGACATTGCGCTGCTGTTCGGTCAGCTCTTCGCTGTTGGCACCGAGTTGCTCCAGCGTGCCGACCGCGGTGCTGTAACGGCCCGATGCAGTGCGCTTCATGCCTTTGGTCGAGAACTTAAGCTCATCGAAAAGCACCTGGCTCAATTGCTGGGTGCTGCGTAGGTTAAACGAGTGGCCTACCAGCGTGAATAACTCTTGCTCAAGCGCATGGAGTCGTTCGGCAAAGCGCCCGGACATTTGGCTCAGATAGTTCAAGTCGAGCAAAACGCCTGACATTTCCATGTCGGTCAGCACCGGCAGCAGTGGTAGCTCGATTTTCTCGTACAGCTCCCACATGCCCGTTTCGTGAAGCTTCTGACTGAGTATCTCATAGATGCGGATCGTTGCATCTACATCAGCCCCACAATAGGCGGCAGCTTGCTGGATGGAGACGGCATCTATGGTGATCTGTTTGCGCCCGCTGCCAATCAACTCGGTGATCTCAGTCATATGCCAGTCGAGCAATGTGGCAGCCTGTGCTTTGAGTCCTAAACCGTGGCTGCCGGGATCCAAGACCCAGGCCATCACCATCGTGTCGTGAATAGGGCCATTGATCTCTAGACCATAGCGCAAGCAAACTGTTAAGTCATATTTGCCGTTGTGCGCGACTTTTGGGATGTTGGGATCGGCAAAAAATGGCTGAATGGCCTCACGCACTGTCTCCCAAGGCAGTTGCTCACCTTCGAGATGGGCAATCGGAATATAGACGGCTTCCCCAGGTGCCCAAGCAATGCCCAATCCTACCAGGCCTGCTTGCATGGCGTCGGTGCTGGTGGTCTCTACATCAAAGCTGATCAACTCTGCTTTTTGCAGCGTTGCCACTAACGCCTCTAGCTGTGCCGCTGTCTGGATGGCCTCGTAGGTAATCCCTGTTGGGGTGACCGGCACAACGTTACTGAGGGGCGTCTCCTGGTCGGAGAAAAGAGCCATTTGCCCGTCGTCACTGCTCTGTGGCGCGGGAGTTTCACCGATTGATGTCGGCAGTTCTCTGGCAAGGCTGCGAAATTCCAAGGTGTTAAAGAAGCGCAGTACGGCCTGTTGGTCATAATCCCCAATACGAGACTTTGTTGGATCGAAGTTCACGTTCAAGTCGGTGGAGATCGTCATCAAGCGACGGTTGCGCTCCACCTGCTCACGTGCGTCTAGGAGATTCTGGCGTGTCTTGGTGCCACTAACTTGGTCGAGATTCTCATAGAGTTTGTCGACTGTGCCATATTCGTTGAGGAACTTGATGGCAGTCTTTTCCCCAACGCCAGTAACCCCTGGGATGTTGTCTGAAGTGTCACCAATGAGTGCCTTGAGATCGACAAACTGGTCGGGTGCCAGCATGTAACGTTCGTGTAGTTCCGGCAAGCCATAAATGACCGTCTCCGGGTTGGGGCCACCCTTGGTGTAGAGAACGCGTACTCGATCCGAAATCAGTTGGAACATGTCGCGGTCGCCCGTGAGGATCAGAACATCTATCCCTTGTTCGGCGGCTTGGCGCGCCAGCGTCCCCAAGATGTCATCTGCTTCGTAGTTCTCATAGGTCACGACTGGGATGCCAAATGCGTTGAGGAATTCAACGATGCGCTCAATTTGCGAAGGCATGTCTGATGGCATGCTATCGCGTGTCGCCTTATAGGCTGGGTACTCGCTGTGACGCCAAGTATCGCCTGTGTCAAAGGCTACAGCAGCGTAGTCGGGCTTGTATTCGCGCAGCACGCTCAGAAATTTGCGCACAAATCCAAAGACGGCGGTGGTGGGTTCACCATCGCGCGTGGAGAGAGGGGTTTTGAGACCAAAAAAGGCCCGGTATGCTTGGGAATGGCCGTCTACTAATAGAAGTGTTGGCATGAAATCTTAATACGACGTAATTCGTTCTACGTAATGCTATGTGCGTAACTCTCGATGAGCTTAACTCTCGAGGGCGAGACTACCCTGATCGATCAGCTGCTTAATTTCCTGAATCTTCATGATCGAACGCAGCGTGCGCATTCGTCGTCCAGCATCTAGCCGATAACGACCAGCAGGTAACTCCAGGATATAGTTGTTGCGCGTGCGGTTGACCAGGACAATGATATCGTCAGGGTCCTCT
>CAMPHP010000761.1 GCA_946885925.1 uncultured Litorilinea sp. | reverse complement strand
AGGTCATGGACGGTTAGGACAGTAGGCAGTGATAGCCGGGGCAAGAGATGCTCCGTGGCGTGATAGAGTGCTGAGCCGCGCAGAATAGATCCTAATGGCGTATACGGAATGCGGCTTACCTGGCTGGCGAGAACGCTGAGTCGCCAAGCATATTGTCCAAGAGGTAGTGTCTTTGTAGGCAGTGCCTTGAGTGTAGCAGGCAGTTGATGATCGCTGTGCTGGTTGTAAAAGAGATGTAGAGCAATGTCACTGGCACAGTGTTCATAAAGGGCGGCAGCTAATCTCTCGGTATAGCGGCTCAGACCGGCGCGTTGGTGGACGGCTGGTCCAGCGTCCAGCGTGACTGACAAGGGTGAGGGCATGGTGGCTAGTGCTGGGTCAAGATGGCATGAATGCGGCTGGCGATCATTTCCATGGCAACACGGTTATTGCCTCCTTCGGGGACGATGATGTCAGCGTATCGTTTGCTTGGCTCGACAAATTCGAGATGCATGGGGCGTACTGTGTCCAGATATTGGCTGACGATGGATTCGAGGGTGCGTCCACGTTCTTCCATGTCCCGTCTTAAACGGCGGATCAGCCGTATATCTGCATCGGTGTCCACATAAATTCGCATATCCATCAGTTCGCGCAGATCCTTCTCGACAAAGATCAGGATTCCTTCTACCAAGATCACAGGTGCTGGCAGGACATGGCGGGTTTCGGTGGTGCTGCGGGTATGGGTGGCAAAGTCATAGATGGGAACGTCGATTCCTTCCCAGCGACAGAGCGCGTGGAGATGGCGCACGAGGAGTGCCGTGTCCAGGCTATCAGGGTGGTCATAGTTGCCGCGCTCCCGTTCTTCGGGCGAGAGATGGCTATGATCATTGTAGTAGCTGTCGTGCTCAAGATAGGCAATATATTCTGGTCCAACTGTTGCTTGGATGCTACGACTGACGGTAGTCTTACCACTGCCAGTGCCTCCGGCAACGCCAATGATAAATGGGCGAGTGCTAGATGGGTCTGATCTCGTCGGCTCTGATCTAGTTGGGTTCGACATAGATGGTTGGTTTATGCAAGAGCGGCTTATCCAGCCGTTTGACCAAGCGAGGGGGATAAGGGATCATCGGGTGCTGGGCTGCTGGCAGGTGCACCGTTGCGATCATCACTGGCTGGCGGCGGTGTGAGGGCAGCAAGAGCGGTGCGCAACTCGTCAATGGTCTGAGTATGATCCGATTGCAGCACAATGAGGCTGCGCTCCATGGGCCAAGGTGCAATTTGCGCCACCACAAAACCTGCCTGGCGCATGAAGGCCAGCGTGCCAATGATTGCCAACAGGATACCACACCAGACCAGCCACAACCCAGGTAAATAGCGTACATTCACTTGGAGACCAGGCAATGTTGAGACGATGAGTTCGGTGCCGCCTGGATCGAGAGGAATGGTCAAACGCCCACCTTGAGTTAACTCGGCGCGATAGACTGGCAGCACTGCATCGCTTCGATAGAGTTCGAGAACAAAGACATTGCTGTTGCCGCGCTGCACGATACGAAGTCCCGCCGCTTGTTCGGGGAGCAACACGGATTCCTCGCTACCTGGGCTGGCAAAAACCAACCCTAAATTTGCTGTGAGCGCAGAGCGATCTGGTAGAGCTAACCCCTGGCTGCCATCCGCAGTCGCAATCCAGACCCCTGGATAAGTGGGACGCACTTGTACGGTTGCCAGGCCGACCCGCTGCGTTGTGGCGCGATCCGTAGCAAGCACGACCGACTCACCTTGCAGATGTACTGCGAGCGCGGTGCCGACGGTTGCGGTTGGTGAGACGGTATAGTGCAGGGCAAGGTTGCGGTTGACTGAACGGTAGGTTGCCCCTGGTGCCAAGGGCGGCGCTGTGACTTGCCAACCAAACGCCAGCGCAATGAGTGCCCCCACAACTGCGGTGAGCAGGCCGACCATGAGCAGGGGGCGCAGTAACAAGAGCCGGGCAAAACGTGTGCCACGCAGACGAGTCTCGACGGTTGGACTCGGCTCAACCTCCTCGCTCTCAGTTGTTCCACTGGGTACCTTCTCGGTATCTGTAGGCGCTGCTGTGCCTATAGGAGCATCTGCTCGCGTTGCGGTTGTAAATCGTTGGCTAATTCTCTCCTCCAAAACGCCTGCAGTTGTGGCCGGCGCGGCCTCAATTACGCCGCGCCAGCGGTAGAGGGTGCGCACCGGAGAAATGGGGATGGGCGTGCCAATGGCTTCGGACTCTGCCGACAGCGCATGGGATCGCAGTTTTTGCAGTTGACGTAACGCACCAAGCTGGTCGGCTAATTGGGCGGCAAGCGTGGGCAAGAGCAGCGCCAGCAGTAGATAGAGCAAGGGGCTACGCAGGACATCAAAAAGACCCAGGGCAAGCATGAGATTGCCCCATATGCCATAGGCCGCGCTGGCGTTTTGTTGCCAGCGCGCCGCGGTGGCTGGTTCATCCGCAAGTTGCCCCGGCAGTTGGGGGAGTTGCAGTACAGCGAATGTTAGAACCAGGACAATGAAGCCTGCCAGTAGCGCCAGCCAGGGACGACGGAGCCAATTCCACATCCAGACAAGCGGGCCAAAGAGCCAGCGGCGCGGCAATGATCGTGTAACTATCATTGGAGATATAGACACAGGCGAACTAGACACAGCGCAGCGGTTAGTGGCGTACCCGTTCGGCTGCTGGCTCGCGATTGAGCCAACGGCTGATTTCGGTCTGTAAGTTGGAGAGGGGTGCGTGACGTACTGTACATTGAGGTAATGATTCTAGGAATGCTTGACCATATTCCTTGCGCCAGACTCGGCTGTCGAGAACAACCACGACACCGCGGTCAGTGGCGCGGCGGATTAAGCGACCAAAACCCTGGCGGAAGCGTAAAATGGCGTCGGGCAAGGTGTAGTCGCGGAAAGGATTGTCCAGTTCGGCGCTGCGCGCGGCAACCAGCGGATCGCTAGGTACCGCAAATGGCAAGCGCACAATGAGCAGGCAGCGCAGTTCATCGC
>CAMPHP010000760.1 GCA_946885925.1 uncultured Litorilinea sp. | reverse complement strand
CCACATTGCCATGCGTTTTGAGGGCGAAGAAGGAATTACTGCCACATATACCTATGCCGAACTGCACCAAGAGGTCTGCCGTTGTGCCAATGGGTTGCGTGAATTGGGATTAGGGCACGGGGATGCGGTGGGGCTTTATATGCCTATGTGTCCCGAACTGGTGATTGCGCTGCTAGCCGTGGTGAAGATTGGTGGCATTATCCTGCCACTCTTTAGCGGCTATGGGCATAGCGCAATTGTGGCGCGTCTGGAAGACGGTGGGGCGAAGGCTGTCTTTACTGCCGATGGACTATGGCGGCGAGGGCAGGCAGTGGCGATGAAGCCCGTGCTTGATCAGGCAGTTGCCGATGTGCCAACTGTGCAGCATGTCATCGTTATGCGGCGCGTGGGGCTGGAGGCTGTGCCGTGGATGCCAGGGCGTGATCACTGGTGGCATGAGCTTATCTCCTCGCAACCCGTTGAGGCGGAGACGGAGCGCACAAGTGCCGAAGATGTGCTCATGGTGATCTACACCAGCGGCACCACAGGCAAGCCCAAAGGGGCTGTGCATACCCATTGTGGCTTTCCCATCAAGTCGGCACAGGACTTGCGCCACGCGATGGACCTGCGGACAGGGGATACACTCTATTGGCTAACGGATATGGGCTGGATGATGGGGCCTTGGCTCGTCTTTGGCACATTGCTTAATGGCGCGACCATGCTTTTGTATGATGGCGCGCCGGATTATCCTGATGTGGATCGCGTCTGGTCGCTGGTGGCGCGCCATCACGTCACCCACTTTGGCGCATCGCCTACGCTTTTCCGTACGCTGAAACGATTTGGTGTCGAGCCAGTACGCCGCCATGATCTGTCTACGCTGCGCATGCTTGGTTCTACGGGAAGCCCCTGGGATCCGGAATCGTGGCTGTGGCTCTTTTCCGCTGCCATGGAAGGGCGCATACCAATTATCAACTATTCGGGTGGCACGGAGATCAGCGGGGGCATCCTCTGTGGCACCGTCTTTGATCCGGCCAAACCATGTGCTTTTGGTGGGCCAGTCGTGGGGATGGATGTTGATGTGGTGGATGAGCAGGGGCAATCGCTGCGTGGTGCTGTGGGCGAGTTGGTCATTCGCCAGCCCTGGATCGGCATGACGCGTGGCTTTTGGCGCGACCGTCAGCGCTATTTGGATACCTATTGGAGCCGTGTGCCAGGGTTGTGGGTGCATGGTGATTTTGCCGCCGTTGACGATGATGGGCTTTGGTATATCCTGGGTCGCAGCGATGACACGATTAAGGTAGCGGGCAAGCGGTTGGGGCCAGCCGAAGTCGAGTCCATCCTCAATGCACATGAAGCAGTCATCGAGTCTGCGGCAATTGGTGTGCCGCACCCGATTAAAGACCAAGAGGTGGTTGCCTTTTGTGTGCTCAAGCCAGGTTATGAGGCGAATGAGCTATTACGCCAGGAACTGGTCGAGTTGGTGACGCAGGAGCTGGGCAAGCCGCTACGCCCGCGCGATGTGCGTTTTGTACGCGCTTTGCCCAAGACGCGCAGTGCCAAAGTGATGCACCGCATCATTCGTGCCGCCTATCTTGATCAACCGTTGGGCGATCTGAGCAGCATCGAAGACCCGCATACGATCGAATTGATTCGTCAATCACTGTAATCCTTGACGTGACAATAGTTTCAGTAAAGGAATGCGCCCAGTCGATACTACACTGGGCGCATTCCTTATAACAACCTTTTGTGGGTCGCTCTTTTGGTACAAGGCTGGTGAATTAGATAATGCGATAATGCGTAACGTCCCTCTATAACTATATTGCTCTGCATCCATACGGACGTATAATGATGATCTCTCCTCAATGGAGTGAGAAATTTCTAACATAGGCTTTGATTTGTAGATAGCATGCGAAAAGCAACCAGGCAAGTCGGTATTATTCTCAATAGATTTCAAATTTTCGGCAGCGATTTATTGGGTGTAGGTGGTGAGTCGCGGGTCTATGCACTTGGCAAAGATCAGGTGCTGCGCATTTATCATCGCAGCGAATCCACGGACTCTGATAGCAATGGACCCTGGCGATACATAGAGAAGCGCCGCGCCTTTTATGAAGAATTAGGCAAGTATGATCTCCCGTTTGCCTTGCCCGAGGTACTCTCTGTCAATTCCTGGGTCGGCCATATTTACACGGTGGAAAAGCGGATGCCAGGGCAGGACTTTGCCAAGGTGCTGCCAACGCTGCGTGGCGCAGATCGTGCGAAGGCGCTGACGAGCTACGTGGATGCCGCCGCACTATTGGGGACGGTACGCTTTCCCGAGCGGCCCTTTGGCGAGTTGCTTGTCACGGATCAGCCGGTGCAACGAGCGCGTTGGAGTGATTATCTATATGCACGACTGCAAAACAACCTTGCGGGCGGGCGCGCTGATCTGGAGCAAGATGTGCCTGATTTTGACGCTGTGCTGGCGGCGATTCTGGCACGGCTGCCACACTTTGATGCGTATCAGGAAAAGTGCTTGGTGCACGGGGATTTTTATCCTAGCAACGTTTTTATCAACGAC
Organism: uncultured Litorilinea sp.; assembly: GCA_946885925.1. The sequence continues at coordinate 462 of CAMPHP010000760.1, read as the reverse complement.
GAACTTCAAATCTGCGGCATTGGCGATTTTGGCTATACCACTGTAGCGGGTGATCCGCGCATGGACCTGGCGGGCGCGGCTATGTTATTGGAGGTGATGCCGGAGCACTGCCCGGATGATAGCGCATTCTTGCAGCGACAGTTGACGGAACGCTGGGGGGACAGTATCCTGGAAGTTGTCGATTTCTATCGACTCTATTATTCGATCTTCTTTTCGGGCTGCAAGGCCGATGATCCTGCCACGTATTGGTGGTGTGTCGGCAATCTACGCCGTGCGCCGCGGTAGGTAGTGCGATCTATCGAGTATAGAACCTATCGAGTATAGAATTGATGCGCGGTGATTGCCGTGTTGAGAGTTGCAAGTGAATCTATTAATCATTGAGAACCTCGCCAAGCAATTGGGTGAGCGTCCCCTGTTTGAGGGGGCGCGGGGCCCGCGGGGGGGGGGGGGGGGGGGGGGGGG
>CAMPHP010000759.1 GCA_946885925.1 uncultured Litorilinea sp. | reverse complement strand
TTGCCAAAGCCTTCATGTTCTAGCAGAAAGCAAAGGAGGCGGGGGTGGTAAAAGCTCACATGCCCAAAGTGCAGATAGTACATCTCAAGATGCGAGAATAGGCTGCGACAGTCGGGGGTTGCCAGCACAATTCGCCCGCCAGGGCGCAAGATGCGCGCTGCTTGGCGTACAAGTTCCATGACTTGGGGGTAGGCGAGATGCTCAACCAGGTGGGCCGAGAAAATGCCATCCACGCTAGCCGCGGGCATTGCCGCCAAATAATCAAAAACATTTTGGTGGACGACAGGTAAGCCCTTGGCTTGAGCATCAGCACAGGTCTTGGCGTCGGCATCCACGCCCACTGCGTCAATGCCTTGTTCCAACAAGAGGGCCACAAAGTCGGCATCGCCACAAGCCAAGTCCACGACCTTGTTCATATTGGCAAAGTAGGGCAAATAGAACTGCTGTACACCCCGCTGCCCTTCGGGATTCATGCCAATAAAGCGGTGGAAGTCGTAATCCAAGTTGTTTGGGTCTGGCTGAACTGCGCTTGTTGAAAGCTCTCGAATACCCACGATGACCTATGCCTCTGCCCTCATACCTCTGCCCTCATACTTTTGCCAAAGGGGGGAGAGCGCGAACGGTGGTCTGTGGCGCTGCGTCCACCTGCCAGTCGCCACGCAATTGCACCATGCCATAGCCCGCGCGCAGGGGGCTGTAGGCCACGCGAAAGTGATAGACTCGGTCGTGATAGTCATAGGTGATGGTGTCGGAATCGTTCACCGCGGCGACTGAGAGCGTGTACTGGCCTTCCAACAAGGGCAGTTCTGCAATGTGATAGCTGACAACGCCGCTACCGTCAAGATGCTCCAACTCAAGCGCGGCAAATTTCGTGTTGGGGCCAAAGATGTGAACGCCATTCTGATGGTTGATGCCAAAGCCAAAGACAGGACGCTCTACAGGCTCCGTACAATGATAATGAATGCGGACAGTCAATGGCTCACCTGTGTTAAAGGTCGTGCGCGGCCGTCCATTGCTGCCACATAACTCCACTTCTGTAATCTCCACCTCGCGCGTGCCCCAGCGCTGCCCATCACCAAGTTCGCTACGTTGCAGCCGGTCACTTTGCTGCTCTTCCAATCGGGCCATGTGCTGTTTATAGGTCATCACCACATCGGCAGGTGCGCCCTCCGCCGCGATCAGGCCATCTTCAATCCAGAGAGCACGGTTGCACAAGGATTGGATGGTGTTCAGATCATGCGAGACCAAGAGCAGCGTGCCTCCCTGACGGCGAAAACGATAGATGCTCTCCATGCAGCGATTTTGGAAGGAGACATCACCCACCGCCAGTACTTCGTCAACCAAGAGCAGGTCTGGATCGGTGTGGATGGCGACGGCAAAGCCCAAGCGCACATACATGCCCGATGAATAATGCTTGACTGGCGTGTCGATAAAATCGCCCAATCCCGCATAGTCGATGATGTGCTCCAATCGTTTGTCCATCTCTGCACGGCTCAAGCCATAGATCGAGCCGTTGAGATAGATATTCTCGCGTCCCGTTAGGTCATTCTGAAAGCCTGCGCCCAGTTCGAGCAGGGAGGAGACGCGCCCGCGCACAATCACGTCGCCATGCGTCGGCGGGAGGATGCCGGTAATGAGCTTGAGCAATGTGCTTTTGCCCGACCCGTTCGGGCCAATCACACCGATACAATCCCCAGGGTTGACGGTGAGCGAGAGATCGCGTAGGGGCCAGAAATCATCAGCGGTAGAGCGGGTCCGGCGAAAAATGCGGATAAAGAGATCTTGGAGTGAGCGGCTGCGGTCGAGCTTTTTGGTAAAGCGCCGCGCCACATGGTTCAACTCGATCAAAGGTTCGCCGGGGTTGACGATGTGAGTACGTAAAACGCTCATACTTCCTCGCCAAAGCGGTCGCTATAGCGCGTAAAGAACCAATAGCCAAAGGCCAGCGCCAACAAGGCAGTCAGTGTCGTGCGAACAAAAAAGTCAATATCTGTGCGATAGCCATTGTAGAGCAAGTCTCGATAGACATTGATCAGCGAGGCCATCGGGTTGAGGATATAGAGTACACGCTGTACGGGAATTTCATAACCCCACAACTCATACGTTGCTGGCAATTGTCTGGCTGTGTAAAAGACAGGTGTGAGAAAGAACCATGCCAGCATTACCACTTCCATCACCAGTTGGGTATCGCGGTAAAAGACTTGTAATGTGCTCAGAACCAAACCGATGCCCAGGCTAAAGCAGGTTTGGATCAGAATAATCAAGGGTAGCGTCCACAGCCACGGGCTGAAGTTGGTACGCACGATGAGCAGCGCGGCAAAGAGTACCACCAGGGCAAGCAGAAAGTTGACCAGTTGCGCCAAGACAGCGGCAATCGGCAGAATTTCGCGGGGGAAGTAGACTTTTTTCACAAGGTTGCCGTTGGCTAGCACGCTGTTAATACTGCTGACGACACTGGCGGAAAAGAAATTCCAGGGCAGAAGCCCGCACAAGAGGAAGATGGGAAAATTCTTCACTTGCTGGTTGGGCCAGAGCACACCAAAGACCACGGTAAAGACCAGCATCATGGCAAGCGGGTTGAGCAGGCTCCATACAAAACCCAATACGCTGTTCTTATAGCGCGTTTTTACCTCGCTGACCACCAGGTTACGCAGGAGATCGCGATAGCGGTACAACTCGCGCAAGCGAGCCAGGATTGAGAGAGAACGTTCAGAACGCTGTGTTTCAGCAGCAATGGTCAAGCTATAAATCTCCGTTTCGGGGATGAGCATACCAAAGTGGACAGTGATTTGCAAAGAAATTTTGCGACTTGTAAGCTACGAAAAATTGTTGTATAGTAAAGTGGCTCCAGTTTTCTGGGGACAGAAGGTTATCACCTTCAGGTGCAGCTCTTATGGGCTGCACCTTTCCTTTTCCTGGCCCTTTTTATGCCCCTTTGCCAAATTATACACTTTACCAACTACCATCCTGGGAGCCGGGAACCCTTTGGGTGGCTCCCAGGA
>CAMPHP010000758.1 GCA_946885925.1 uncultured Litorilinea sp. | reverse complement strand
GTGCATAGCTTACCTTGCATAGCGAGAATAGCAAAACTGCAAAATAATCCATCAAGGGCATCTCAACAGTTCAGGAGAGTTGTCATTCCGCGCCATTGGGCGCGGGAGCAATCCCCTTCTGCGCCAGAATGCCAGTGTGTACTACAAGTTAAATAGCACCTTGGGACAATCTATGCAATAAGGAGGGCAAATTAAAGTCTAGCGAGGCAGTTCTAAGATCATATGGGTCTCCCCATCCAGTTCGCCCACCACCTGAAAGCCATAGCGGGTGTAAAAGCGAACAGCATTCGTCCAAGTAGAGGTGGTTTCCAGAACAATTTTACGGCAGCCACTTGCCCGCGCCTCATCCAGCAGTCTATCAAGAATCCGCCGCCCAATGCCCTGTCGCCGCAAATCAGTGCGTACCGACATGCGTACCACGCGCAGTGCGTTGTCTCCGTCGGGAGTAACTTCGGGAAGGAGCGCACCTGTTCCGACCAACTCACCATCGAGATAAGCTACCAGGAAGATTCCGGGCGCATAGGTTAGCGCAATATCGTTGAGATCAGGGTTCAGTGTGGAATCAATCCATCCCCAGCGCTCGCCCAGCCCTGTCAAGATTAGTTGCTTGGCAGCCTCTTGGTCAGCGGCAGCAAAGGGACGAATTTGGAGTTCCTCGGTAAAAGAGATCATAGCGTAACGATCTTACTCCTTCTAATATCAAAGTTCTAATATCAAAGTTCTAATATCAAAGGAATTCCCGGCGCTATAGACGCACGCGCTGGCCCAATATACCTTTTACTACCAACAGCACCAAGAACGACGCCGCCAGCAGAATTACCGCCAACGTCAACGCCACATTCAAATCAAGTTCAAAGCCTAGATAGATCGCTAGGGGCATGGTCTGGGTGCGCCCTGGAAAATTGCCCGCAAAGATAATCGTGGCACCAAACTCTCCCAACGCCCGCGCCCAGGTCATCACAGCACCACCGAGCAGCGTTGTCCCTGCCAGCGGCAGCGTGATCAAGCGGAAGATCTGCCAATTACTAGCGCCATCGAGCGCCGCAGCCTGTTCTAAATCATGGTCAATGGCGGAAAAGCCTGCCGCCGCTGCTTTCACATAGAAGGGCGAGGCCACAAAGAGTTGGGCAAGAATCACTGCTGTCTGTGTAAAGGCAATGTCTATGCCAGCACTGCTCAAATATTGACCCCATATCCCTCGCCGCCCAAAGGCCAACAGCAAGGCAATCCCCGCGACCGCGGGTGGCAAGACCATCGGCAAATCAATCAAGGTGTCTAGCACCTGTCGTCCCCGAAAATGGCCGCGCGCCAACAGATAGCCTACCGGTGTGCCCACGACGAGCGTAATACCCAACGTCAAGATGGTCGTCGCCATGCTCAGGCCAATCGCCTGCGCCACTTGAGGCTGCACCAGATGCGTTAAGAGTGCCGCCGGTGAAAGACGCAATAACAGGGCTGCCAGCGGCACCAACAGGAACAAAACCAGCGGCAGGCTGCACACGAGCAGGAGGAGCGTCTGGCGTTGTTCCCGCTGGCGCAAATTCTGAACAGAGCGAGGGGCAGAGGGCGAAGCAGGGGGAGTGAGAGATACGCTACTCATCCCTTATCATTTCCACTAGACTCATCCATTAGACTCATATCAACGACGCACCTGCTCCCCTTCCTTATTCACAAAATGGATAGACGTAGTATGGCATAGCGCGACAGGCAAGCCAAACTTTATTGGTCATCCTAAACTAACCGAAGGATTACAGTCACACCGTATCCTGCCCTGGTACACTCCACCTTCACAAAGTTACCAACTCGGTTGTGGTGGTGTATAGGGCAGGCAGAGGGATCAGGATGGAGAACAAGCCGTTGATCTTGGTTACAGGGGCCACAAAGAATTGCCGAAGTGGCAGAGCAAGGCTCGCTGGACGAGGAAGCCCAGCCTAAGAGCCGCGCCCCGGAGCACATGAACCAATAACCCTTTGCCTCGGAAAACCAGTAAGCTTAGCCTGCTATGTCCTGCTCGTACAATTGGCAACGGGTTATCGCATGACCTAGAGTTTCCCAACTCCGTTGACAAATTACAAAACTCTGCTACGATCCTTATTAGCTGCGTGTAGAGGCTGCCGCCAGCTGCGTGTCTGGCGAGATCCGTTTCCCACCTGTAACCACTTACCCGATAGAAATCGAGTCGTCATGTCAATCTTGGCAAACGATGGCCGCGGCCTGATTGTCGCTATGGACCATGCTCAGACACACGGCATAATTGCTGGGCTGGAAGATCCTGGTAGGGTCATCGACACAGTTGTCGAAGCAGGTGCCGACGGCATTATGACAACTTTTGGCGTTGTTAAGAAATACCGTGACCGCCTCATCGGTCGCATTCCCACGACGCTGCGGCTGGATGGAGGCCCCAGCCTCTTTCGCCAGGACTGGTTGGCCTATACGGAGTGGAGCCTCCTCCATTCTGTGGACGATGCTTTGGCATTAGGAGTAGATGCGGTTGTACTGATGGCCTTTGTAGGCATTCCGGTTGAACTGGAGACCTATCGCATTCTTGGCAAGGTTGCCAGCCAATGTTACCAGGCCAACCTGCCGCTGCTGGTAGAGGCGCTGCCGTGCCCCAGTGAGCGCATCCCGGATGCTCGCGACCCCATCGCCATGGCTGCGGCGGCGCGCATCGCCTTTGAACATGGAGCCGATTTTGTCAAAACCTACTACACCGGCACCCCGGATGGCTTTCGTCTGGTCATTGACAACTCTCCCGTTCCCGTGCTGATTGCTGGTGGGCCGCGTATGGACACAGTTGAGTCCAGCTTGAACGTTGTCGCCGAGGCTGTCCAAGCTGGTGCGGCTGGCGTCGTCTTTGGACGCAACATCTGGCAAGCCCCCAATCCTGCCGGTATGGTCTGTGCGTTAAAGCGAATTATTCACGAGGGTGCCACAGTACCCGACGTAATGGGTGAATTAACAGGCGACTAATCCAGCCTGATCAAAACTGATCTAACTGTACCCCCGGTTAAT
>CAMPHP010000757.1 GCA_946885925.1 uncultured Litorilinea sp. | reverse complement strand
GCACCAAGACTGTATGGACCAAGCCACGCTGGATGAGTTCTTTGGTAATGATGCCCGCTTCGATGGTCTTGCCCAAACCTACTTCATCAGCCAAGAGGGCGCGCCCGCGCATCTGGTGAAGGGCGCGGATCGCGGTTTGGATCTGATGTTCATAGTGCTCTACATCTAGCTCCTCTAGACAGAGCAATTGGTCAAAACCGCGTGAAAGCCGTAGATTTTCGGCCTCAAGACGCAGCCGGTAGAGGCCCAAGGGTTCGGGCGGGCGAACGCGACCATGAAGGCGGAAGAAGTTTTCGAGATTTTGCTCAGTCTCAATCAGGCGCGGGGGCAGGGTGACGCCCAACTCGGCAATGCGACCCGTGAGGTTACGATCCACATTGTAGCGATAGCCACAGCGAAAACAACGAGTGGCGACCTCATCATCTAACCAACCACACTCTGGGCAGCGTTTGCCCATGATGGTGGCTGGCCCCTTATTCTTTTGTGTTTTGGTCTTGGTATTTGGGTCGGGTAGTTCCAACCATTCAAAGCGTTCTTGCATAGAAGTTGACTGTACAAGGATAGACAATTTTTCGCAAGAACGCATAAGGGTCTAGCAGTATGTTTTCTCACACTCCCTGTTGCTAATAGGAAAAAACGGCAGGCATACGTACTTAACATGCAACATTCTTACGGCATCAATTAGTGACCGATCGTGTGACAGAGGAATCGCAAATTTGCGCTGTGAAGTGAAGTTGAATAATGCGAGTGCCGCCACGATATCTCGATCTACTATCCCTTAATCCCCGTCAATACCACCCCTTCGACGAAGTATTTCTGGGCAAAGAAGAAAACGATCAAGATGGGCAGCACACTGAGTGTGGAAGCCGCCATCACAGCATTCAAGCGAACTTCATTGCTGCCTTGTAACGCAGCCAAGCCAAGTGGCACAGTGCGGAGATCGATGTCGCTAATGACGATCAGTGGAACGAGGAGCGAGTTCCATGATCCCATAAAGGTGAAGATGCCCAGTGTTGCCAAGCCTGGGCCAGCCAGGGGCAGGATGATACGCCAATAGATGCCAAGATGTGAACAGCCATCGATTTTGGCGGCGTCGGTAAGTTCGGACGGCAAAGTCAAGAAAAATTGGCGTAGCATGAATGTGCCAAAGGCACTGCCAAAGAAGGCGGGAACCCATAAGGGATAGAGGGTGTCGAGCCAGTTGATGTTCTTGTAGAGAATAAAGAGGGGGAGTAACAGGACTTGCGACGGGATCATCATAGTTGCCAGGAGCAAGGCAAAAATAACCTCGCGTCCGGGGAAACGCAAGCGAGCAAAGGCATAGGCAGCTAACGAACAGGCCAAGAGACTGCCAAGCGTTGAGAGTACGGCGACAAAGGTGCTGTTTAGGAAAAAGGTGTCAAAGGGTAGTGGATCAAAGAGAACCCGGTAACTATCAAAATTTACCGGATCAGGAATCCATGCCGGTGGTAGTACGTACAGTTGGTCACGGGTTTTGAGTGAGGTAGAGAGCATCCACAGGAAAGGGATGGTAGTGAGTGCGGCGGCCACCAGAATAACAGCATAGAGGGCAAAGGTCGTGATCCCCTTTTGCAATGCCTTGCTACCCATCTGTGAGGTTGTGGTTTGCCCTGGACTGGATGTGGGCATCTTCAGCATTTCGGATGAAGATTTTTGTACACTCATGGACTGTCTCTCTTCTGCTTAGAACGCTGATCGACTATTGGCGTGATCTGTTGGTCCTGATTTGATCTGGTGGCTATGACACTTCTAGCTGTGCTATGTATGCCCGACTTATTCATAGTGTACCCAGCGGCGAGCATAGCGGAGTTGGATCAAGGTGAGCACAAAGACAACGGCAAAGAGTACCCAGGCGATGGCTGATGCAAAGCCCATCTTGAAATAACTAAAGCCATTCAGGTAGATGAGATAAACCAGCGACATGGTGGAGTAACTTGGCCCGCCGCGTGTCATCATGTAGGACTCGGCAAAGAATTGGAAGGCCCCAATAAAGCCGACAATCAAGAGAAAAAAGGTAGTTGGCGTCAACATGGGCAAGGTCACATGACGGAAGCGCGCCCATGCTCCGGCACCATCGATCTTTGCTGCCTCATACAGTTGGGTTGGGACGCCTTGCAGCCCGGCCAAATAAATGACCATGGTATAGCCAGCTCCTTGCCAAATGCTCATGATCATAATGGAGGAAAGTGCGAGATTTTTGTCTTGCAGCCAGCGATACTTGGGCAAACCCAACTCCATGAGGAAATGGTTGAGGATGCCTAGGTCGCTATCGTAGATCCACTGCCAGACGAGTGCGATGGCAGCAATGGCACAGACTGATGGCGTAAAGAAGATGGTGCGGAAAAACGCTCTGCCTTTGATCTCTTGGTTCATCACCAACGCCAACCCCAGCGAGACTACTAGGCCCAATGGCACGGTAACGAGGGCATAGATCATCGTATTCTTAAAGGCGGCAGGAAAGACAGGATCGTCCAAAAGCGAGGTGTAATTATCAAAACCTACAAACTTTGGCGGCTCTAGCAAGTTATAGTCGGTGAGTGACATGCCAAACGAGGCTAGCAGCGGGCCGACATTCCAGAAGATAAAGCCTAGAAGGAGTGGCGCAATAAAAATGTATGCAGTGATTGCCTCGCGTCGCGCCATATTGAGCTTCATGTCAACCTCCAATTGATTTGAATCGCCGGGTTTGCTATCTATGCCTGCCTGCTATGCCAGATTGTCGAACTCGTGACTGGATACGAAATTATCCGTGTCATTGAAGATGGTTGAAATATTCTTGCGGAACTCATGTAATGGAGATCCCTCACTGCCATAGATCGTTCCAGACTGCGTTGAATTAACGCAATCTGGAACGATCGACGCTCCATAGAAGCGGGTAGCACGACCTGAGTCAATCGTCGGGAGTTGGCGCGTTAGCCAGCAGACGCCGCTGCGAGTAATTCGGTAACTCTGGCATCAGCCTCGGCAATGACCGGAGCGATATCAACAGGCTCT
>CAMPHP010000756.1 GCA_946885925.1 uncultured Litorilinea sp. | reverse complement strand
GTCTTTCATCAGGTCGAAGTCGAAGCCTGTTGCTACAGCTCCACCGCGTGAGGGCACGGTAGTCGAGGTTCGCATCCAGTTGAAGACGGGCATCCATTCATAGCACCAGACACGAATACCAAGCTTGCCCATGTTGGTCAGCAGATCGACGACGGTTTCAATCTCCTCGTCGCGACCTGGCAACCCCAACTTGGCCTTGGTGAGTGGCGGGCGGCTTTCCAGCACATCAAAGTGGAAACCAGCATCTTCATAGGCAGTCTTGGCGCGCAGCAGGGACATATAGCCCCAGGGCAACTCATCTTTGCTCCTGGCTGTATTGAGTGTGCTCATGTCCATCCCGCCGACTACATAGTCAACACCACACTGTTTAACCAGCCGCCACAACGGGGATGGCCGGGGAGGGAGAGCTTCCGCGATCTTAATCATCTGAAATGGTTCCTTACTAGCATGTTGGGTACTTGGGCGTTTTACGCCAGGGAGGCAGAGGTAGGCACTGATTTGAAAACGCAGTCCTGATGTCCATTGTACTGCAAACCCAATGTAGGGCCAATCTGCAATGCGGAGTTTATATGACTTGTTTATAAGTTGCTGCTCTCGTCTATTCGGGCTACACTAACGGGAGTGGAATTGCTCTTTATAGCGCGATGCCACCTCACAAGGAACTTGTCCATTTACTACCTATTACCCATCATTCACTAAATCGTTCGCCATGTAAGCCGGATCCCCGCGGTGGCTTCTGCGTGGGCAGCGATCTGCGAGTTGCGTATGAAAAAACGCGTAACTCTTATTCTAGTGGATTGAGAGTAACCTGAGAAAGGTGCAGCGGATGAAGATCGGGCGTGTACAACTTTTTCCAGTGGCGACACCACGTACAACTGGAATTGCCAATCAGCATTTAATTGTAAAGATTGAGACGAGCGCTGGCGAGATCGGCTGGGGCGAGATGAGCGATCTATCGCATGTGCCCATGTACCAGTTCGACGTTGCCGAGTTGGAACGGATGTTGAACGAGTTACTGCGCGGGAAAGATGGGCGCAATATTGCCAAGATTGAGGATGACTTGATTCGCTTCTTTCCCGACGAAGGGCATATGTACAGCCGCACTGGTTTAGTGCGCCAGGGAATCGATTTGGCGCTGCATGATCTGAATGCGCGCGGCGCGGGTGTGCCGGTCTATCATTTGCTCGGCGGCAAATTGCGCGACAAGATGCGTGTCTGTTATCCAATTTTCCGCATGCGCTCAATTGAGGAAGTGCCAGGCAATTTGCAGCGAGTGGAAGAGATGTTAGCCAAAGGCTTTGATCTCATCCGCGTGTATGTGGGGGCCAATCAGGAGGCAGACGAAGCCTTTTTGGGGCAGTTCACTGATCGCTTTGGTGGGCGGGTAGAGATCAAGTCGCTGGACTTTTCCAACTTGTTGGATTGGCGGCGATCCATTATGGCACTGGAACGCTACCAAGAGTTGTGCGACTTTATGCTAGTGGAAAGTGCCGCACCACGCAATGATATTGAAGGGCTGGTGCAGTTCCGCCGCCGCTCTAAGCGTCCCATCTCCGAGCATGTGCTGCACATTCACCACGGTTGGCAATTGTTGTCCGCGGGTGCAGTTGATATTCTCAACGTCTCGCCCTATCTGCTCGGTGGGCTGCGAGCTAGTCTTCGTTTGGTGGCGCTGGCAGAAGCGGCGCGGGCCAGTGTTCTGATTGGCACGACCCAGGAACTGAATTTAGGAACGGCAGCCGTGGCACATCTGGCTGCTGCGGCGCGGGTGCTTGATTATCCTGGTGACAACACAGGGCCGTATTTGTATACTGCCGATGTAGTGAAAACGCCTGTGGAGTATGTCAACAGCCACTTGGTGGTGCCGGATGGTCCAGGGCTGGGTATCGAAGTGGATGAAGCTAAATTAGCGGAGATGACCTCCGGCGCAGGGTGGACCTTTGGCACTGACTTGGCAGGGGTGCTGGATCGCACACCAGCCAACCGGCCATCGGCTAAGCAGTCATAACAAGAAGCCAAAGTAGTAAAGGCATATTACCCGATAGAGGAGGGCGAGAGATGGGCGAATTAAAATTTGGCTGGCATATCCCTTCATTCCCTGTGGATGGCAGCAGTGGCAGCCAGTTTGTGGAGCAGATTGCAGAGGTTTTGCGCCGCGTCCCTGAATCTATCGATTCGGCCTGGATGGATGATCACTTTTGGCCGTGGGCAAGTTGGCAAGCGCCGGAAACGCCTTACTTGGAATGTGCGACTACCATGTCTTATTTGGCCGGAGCCTTCCCCAAACTCAAGTTCGGTAGTAGTGTCTTTTGCCAATCCTATCGCAACCCAGGATTGTTGGCGAAGATGGCTGCGACAATGCAAACGCTGACACATGGGCGCTTGATCTTTGGCATTGGCGCAGGATGGATGGAACGCGAATATCGGGCGTACAACTACGACTTTCCCAAGCCCGCAGTGCGGCTGGCACAGCTAGAAGAAGCTATCGAACTTGTGAAGGTGATGTGGACGCAGACGCCCGCGACCTACACAGGGAAGTATTACAAGGTTACGAATGCCTATTGTGAACCCAAGCCTGATCCAATTCCCCCCATCGTCATTGGCGGTGGGGGCGAGCAATTGACGTTGAAGATTGTTGCGAAACATGCCGACTGGTGGAATTTACCCGGTGGTACGCTGGAGAATTACGCACACAAGCTAGATGTGCTGCGCCGGCATTGTGACGCCGTTGGACGTGACTATGATAGCATCCTGAAGACTTGGTCGGCAGAATGTATAGCCGTTGCGGAGACTGAAGCCGAAGCACAGCGGATCTTGGAGGCTACCCCCTATAAGATTCAGCCAATTGTGGGTACGCCAGAACAGGTGGCAGAGCAGTTACAGCGCTTTGTGGATGTGGGCGTAGAGTATCTTATCGTCCGCACAGTTGACTTTCCACGAGCCGAAGGTCTCGTACTGTTTGCCGAGGAGGTAATCCCGCGCCTGCAAAGCCGCCGCATATAGTACAGACCCGTATAA
>CAMPHP010000755.1 GCA_946885925.1 uncultured Litorilinea sp. | reverse complement strand
GGGAGGGCGAAATATACGCGCATTTATAACGGATTACGAAACTGTAAGGTAATCCCCTTGTAAAATCAACCACATAGTGGTATCTGCTTACATAGGTCCAAACAATGGAACGTCGCGCACAGCATCCTCTCCTGTAGACTGGCATTCTAGAGCATGGTCAATGCAATTCCTCGACCTAGATGCAAGTTGCCATTCAAATTCGCACGCGTGGGTGTGTCCATAGGAGTACATTCCGTGGCGCAAAATCACATCACCTTTGAGTGGATTTTAGAAGAGAGCCGAGTTGACTTTTGGCACACACCAGAGGATGAGATGGTGGGCCGCGGTCATAGCCTGCAAAGCGCTGAGCAGATTCTAGCGGCGCGGCTACTGCGCGGGCTTGCCTTGCTGCTCGTCGTCATTGCAGCAGCCGCGGGCGCAGGCATTACCTCCGATGAGCGCGAGTTGCGCGAAGCACACCAGGGAATTGTCTATACAATTGGATTAGAGAATGAGGCGTGGCAAAAGCGCAACCGCAACCTCAACGAATCCTTGATTGACCCCAATCTCGATGATGATTGGGTTGTCGCATGGCGTGATCATTGGCGTGCGGCAGAAGATGCGGAGCCATCCTACAAGGCCGAGTTACTCTATGTGCGTAAGGCCGATGGTATCATACAAGCCACAGTACTCACCCAGCAACCGGCCTTTGAGTGGTGGCAGATCAATCCCTATCGCGAAGAGCGTTTCTATCGACTGGTCGATCAGCGTTGGCTTCGTACAGTGCCATCGCCTGCCTTTTGGGGTGAAGCCCGCCAATTCAAGACCGACCATCTCCACTTCTATTATTATGAACGGGACCAGGCAGCGGTGGAAGCAGCCGCAGCAAAATTGGAAACTGCCTATGTCGCCATTTATGAGACCCTGGGGGTAGGCGCTCCACCCCCACAACGGCAACAAATTGCTATTGTGCCTAGCCCAACTGGACGCTGGTCATCGGTTGACAGGTTGCATGTAACCTCACCGCTCCTGGCCCAAATCCCCAACGAGCAAAGTGATGCGGAGTATGTGGCCTATGAGGTGATGGGGTGGTTCACCTATCGCGCCATTCGCGACGCAACGCCAAACACCGCAGGGCGCTATCTCTATCGTTGGCCGATCTTGGTCTTGGGCCTACGCAGTTGGCTGCGTCACGACCTGCTCGATCAACCTTCACCGTGGCACATGCACGCCAGAGATGTGCTGCGCGAAGCCTCACCGGAGTATTTGCCCCTCCGCCTAGACCAAATCACCAACATAGCGACCGACAGGCGACCGACACGGGACGAGGTAGTTTTACGCTATCTAACGGCGGAATCCTTTATTCAATTTGTGGTAGAACGCTATGGCCGGGAGCATCTGCCTGATTTTCTGACAGCCTTGGTTCGCTATGGCACATGGCAGGAGATCATCCCCCCACTCTTTGGCGATTCCGTAGAAAAGTTCGTGCAGGAGTGGAATGCCCATTTGCTCGAAGAATATGGTCTTGAAGATTTGGCAATGGAGTAAGTGCATAGAGATCTAAACGCAGCGTTGTAACACTCCTTGTCATGCTTTTTGTAACGCCCTGTTGCTGTTACAGCCACTCTGAATCTGATGAAATAGAGATGCGGGAGTTTGTTCTACATCTCATCAGAGTCCAGTAAGGGAGTGGTAGATGCTTACATACAGGCAACAAGGTATACAAAAAGGCCAGCGTCGAGGTATGCGCCAGCGAATGAGTTGGACAGTCTTTGCTCTGGCAATTGTCTTTATTTTGACCAACGCCAATTGCGCGCGTGCCCATACCCCCAACGCGGCGAGCCATTCACTCTTTGTGCCCATCCTCAAAAGCACTCAGGAAAGTAACCAGCCCCCAGAGGGAGACGCACCAGGCGACTCCTTACCAGCGGAAGTCGTCGGCACTTGGTTTGCGGGCGATTTGCTACCGCTTAATTTCTATGACACAACCACGGGACATTGGGAGACACCCAACGGTGTGGGCGAAATGTACATCTTTAATGCCGATGGAACCTTTACCTATACGGGTTTTGCGCGCGTCCAATACCAGCAGTGTACAGGCAGTGTTTCAGTCTATCGTGAAGGGCGCGCAACAGCACAAGATACACACCTCATCCTGACACCCAACACAGCCAAGACGCGCACAGTGACAGCCTGTGGCTCAGGCGACGATAGCACAACCGATGGCCCCTATGATCCCAAACAAGTCGCTTGGAGCTTGGCCCATGACAAATTCGGCAAACTCGAATTGACCTTGACCGTGGATGAAATCACAAAGCCATTCAGCAAAATTGGCATGGTTTCTGAACTAGTCGGGACATGGCAGAATGGACAGGTCACCTCCGTTGGATTCTATGACCCTGCCACCCAAACCTTTGGCACGCCAGCAGGCGCAGGCAAATGGCTGCGTATCCATGCCGACGGAAGCTATCAAGCGGGCGAGTATGACTTCGCTACCGATATGAATAACTGCCAGCTAACGGGCTGGGTCTATCAAGAGGGTGAACTCTCTGTCTCTGGCGGTTTGGTCACGCTGCGCCCCACTTCCGGCATGGCGCGGGTCGAAAATGGCTGCACGCCTGATCAACCCCAGCAAGAGCCGTGGACGGACGAGGAGAGATCCTATACCTGGCTTTTCTGGGACTGGCCCGCATCGCCCAAATTGGTGCTGATACCCCAGGCAACCTTCGTAGAGATCGTTTACAATCCAGAATAATATGACCAATTCAGTCAGGAATCTGACAGGTAAAGACACCCGCTCCCGTGATATTCTTTAGGCAGAGACCGCTGAACTGAAATATTCATCACACTCTACATCGAAACAGCGGTATTATTGAACGAGGCTACTTCCCCCAGGTGGCCTCGTTTCGCGTCCTCAACCTGTCATGTTGCTACCCCTTCCCTTTCCCCGTACAATACGCGTATAACCAATACACATATAACATAGAGACGCTTGCACAGAGCCGAGCCTCACCTCGGCTCTCCTACCGCTCATGCCAAAC
>CAMPHP010000754.1 GCA_946885925.1 uncultured Litorilinea sp. | reverse complement strand
GTCAAAAGAGATTTGGTGCAAAGAGATATGGTAACGACGACTGAGGATTCGCCTGCTTACCCCACTCAATCAACACCAACCACAACCTGTAGTGCTTGGAGTTGATTGAGAGGCGTAAGCAGGCGAATCTTCAGTCGTCGTTACCATAGCTCTTTGCACCAAAGCTCTTTTCACCAGAGATGACGGACAACAAGATCAGTTGAGCATAGCCACCGGATCGTTGATGTTGTAGGGCAAGGTGTAACGCAACTGTGCGACGTTATGGCGGCAGTTTAACCCGTTGGCAAGAGTTGCCAACGCAGGCACTCACCCCATTATATCTATATTGGCGCAAGATGTCACCCAAGACAGAAATGCCTTCAGTGCTTCTCAAAATCTAACGGCTGTCACTCCGTCAACTATAATTCGAAGATTTTTCGGGCCTACAGGTGTTTTCGGGCCTACAGGTCAAGATAGCATCAAAATAGTATCGAAGATGACTACAACCTGGCGAGGATAGGAGTATGGTTAGACCATACTCGGTTTTGCAATTACCTCTGGCTCATCCCCTAATTCCAACCAGCGTAGTCATGGGACAATGTGCTTGTCCCCAATCACTGGAGTCGCAATTAGAGTAGCAATACCAGAATGATCCATGATTCGCTCCCGGCGTCGTGACAGAGCATTTCGAAGAAATCGGGCGGAGAAATTGGAAAGATAATTGAATAACCGGAAGATGTGGGAAGTGTGCTTACGAATGGAGGCGTCTTTCGTCTCTGCCGCGTATAGGTATACACAGCACAATGACGCCTCCTGAGAAGCTAATGTGATGTGGCTTAACAACGGAGGAAACAATGATCGGACAGTCAATTGATGATGCGATTGTGGTCCTGAATGATACCCATTATTTCGCATATGAGCGGATCGAGGCGGCCCATGTACTCGCTAAGCATCCTGAACCACGTTGTCTAGAGAGCCTGATTCATGCTGCGGAGGATGACGACCCTGGGGTACGTTGGGCTGCGGCGCACGAACTTGCCACGATGGGCGAGCCAGCATTGGCCCCCTTGCTCCATGCGTTGATGGAGCACCCTGGCAGTAGCCTGCTACGCAACGCGGTGCTCCATGTGCTCAGACACAACAGGAATGATGCAATTCTGCAAAAGGTGACGCGATTCCAAAAGGCACTGCAAGGTCCGGCATCCGACCTTACAGCCATCCTAGCGGCTCACGACTTGCTGCTTGAATTGCCGATACGCCAGAATCCATAGTTCCACTATCGACAACCATCCAAATAAGTTGCACGCAGAGACGCGGAGAGGCAAATCAATGCCTCTTCCCCAACGTCTCTGCGCGGCCCTGGCATGAGCTAGCTTCTGCTAATTACACATGCTCGCGGCGTCGGATCAGTTCTGAACCAACCACTAGGATCAGCGAAAAGAGACCCAGCACAATCGCAGCACTATAGGCTCCGACATATTGGCGCTCATCCAACGCGCGATAGATAAAGAGGGTAGCAGTCTCCGTGCGCCCCTGAATGCCACCGCCGATCACCAGGACAGCCCCAAATTCGCCCAATGCGCGGGCAAAGGTCAACGTTATCCCGTAAATAAAGCCCCAGCGGATGGCGGGCAGGGTCACATAGCGAAACGTTTGCAAGCCACTAGCCCCTAGTGTCGCCGCGGCTTGCTCCTGTTGTACGCCAAATGCCTCTAGCACAGGGATCAACTCGCGCACCATAAAGGGCAGCGTCACAAACAAGGTTGCCAAGATCATACCAGGCAGGGCAAAAGCGACTTGGATATTCAAGGCACTTAGAACAGGAGCCAAAAGCCCGTTGCGCCCAAAGAGCAAAAGGAGCATATAGCCGACAACGACAGGGGAGACAGCAAAGGGCATGTCAATCAAGGCATTGAGTATTTTACGCCCCGGAAATCGTTGGCGAACGAGAATCCACGCCACAACCGTCCCGAAGATGGCATGGACGGCGACCGTGAGCAGACTGATCCAGAGTGTACGCCAAAACGCGGCCAGAACAGCCGGTTCGCTGAGAGAGGAGATGACCGGCTCAATCCCTTGCTCAAATGCGCCAAAGACGAGACGAACCAAAGGCGCAATGATCAAGATGCCGATGTAGGTAAAGACAAGGCCAATCAACGCATAGCGTCCCCACACGCGGCGGCGGGAGACAGGTCTACCCGCGGGTTTGGTAGCGGGACGCAGGGTTGCACTTGTCATTCCCGGGCTTGTTGCTCCTGGGCTTGTTGCTCTTGGGCTTGTTACCATAGAACTTGTCATGCGACCTCCTTCTCCCCCCTCCGGTGCAGCCAGTCAACGACCAAGATCAAGCTAAAAGCAATCGTGACCATCACCACGGAAATGGCGCTTGCTCCTAATCGATTTTCCGATTCGACCGCGCCCAGCACATAGACCGCAGCCGTCTGTGAATACATTGGCAAGTTGCCAGCCACAATAACAATCGCCCCAAATTCGCCAATGGCACGCGCAAAGCCCAGCAGTGCGCCGCTTGCCAGTGGCAAAATCAAGGGTGGCAGGATGACACGGCGGAAGATGGTGAACGCCCCAGCCCCCAGCGTGGCAGCGGCATTCTCTTGCGAACGATCCAGCGCCAGCAACACAGGTTGCACAGCGCGCACCACAAAGGGGAAGGTAATAAAGAGTAATGCCAGCACAATCCCTGGCGGCGCAAAGATAATCGAAATTCCTAGCGTCTCTTTCAACCATGAGCCTAATGCTTCTTGCGGGCCATACAGGACAACCAACATAACCCCTGTAACCAGGGTGGGGATCGCAAGGGGCAAATCTATAATGGCATTGAGCAATCCATGACCGGGGAAATCGTAGCGCACGAGCACAAAGGCAGTCAGCAGTCCCATGACGCTGTTGATCACGGTCATAAGAGCCGCTGTCCAGAGGGTGAGTTTGAGCGCATGCCATGCCATCGGCAGCGTAATCTGCCGCCAAAGTTCATCAACCCCCTCGCGCAAGCCATCGCGAAAGATCACCAGAAGGGGAATGATGAGCATAACGG
>CAMPHP010000753.1 GCA_946885925.1 uncultured Litorilinea sp. | reverse complement strand
GTTTTGTCTTTGTGATTCAACTCATAGACGAGAAAGCCAACCATATTGCTCTCCAATTCTGCCACCAATACCACAGTGTTCTCACGCTCTTTACAAAATACTTCGACCGTCTCAGCTTGGATCCTTTGCCAGTCGGGATAGAGGATTGGATAGATTGCAGGCCCCAGGACCTGCCGAAATGAATCGAAAATAGGTGCCCAGGCTAACAAGGACAAGCGCACCAACTCTTCAACGTCGTGGTCACTTCCCGGTCGAATCTGCAAATTCATCATCACCCTCCACTCTGTGAACGGACATCGAATCCTGCTGCTCGAACACCTCTATCAAACGGGTTGCTAGGGTCAATTCTCATGCTATTGTAGTACGAAACTCCTAGCACTGTCACTTGCTGATGCTGGATGACTTTTGCGCTTCAACTCTAGGCACTGAGATATTCTGTTGTAATGCCAATAATAAGAGGATTGATCTGAAAGAGGAAAAAACTTTATGACCGTAGAATCCCTACACGACATGACTATAGCCCAAAGTCCATTACCCCTAAAACCCGAAATTATGAGTCCTGCTGGCTATTGGCCTCAACTCCACGCGGCCATTGAAGCAGGGGCTGACGCTGTCTATTTTGGACTCAAGCATTTTACGGCGCGTGCCAAAGTGGGCTTTACGCTGGCTGAACTACCGGAGGTGATGCGTACCCTCCACCAGCGCGGGGTCAAGGGCTATGTTACGTTCAATACGCTTGTCTTCGACCATGAACTCAGCGCCGCGGCGGATTCACTGGCAGCAATCGCTGCTACCGATGCCGACGCCATCATTGTGCAAGATGTGGGCATCGCCCAACTGGCGCGCCAGATTGCGCCCGATTTGGAAGTGCATGGCAGCACCCAAATGAGTATCACGTCTGCCGAGGGGGTGATGCTGGCACAACAATTTGGGGTAAGCCGGGTGGTGTTGGCGCGCGAGCTATCGCTGGACGAGATTCGCACCATTCGCGCCCAGACCGATGCTGAATTGGAGATCTTTGTCCATGGCGCGCTTTGTGTCTCCTATTCGGGCCAATGCTTTTCGTCCGAAGCCTGGGGTGGGCGCAGCGCCAATCGCGGTCAATGTGCTCAGGCGTGCCGCTTGCCCTATGAATTGGTGGTGGATGACATCTTGCGCCCGCTCGATGATCTACGTTATCTGCTCTCGCCAGGTGATCTCTATGCCTTGCGCCAGATGCCGGAGATTGTGCAGATCGGCATACATGCCCTCAAAATTGAGGGACGCTATAAGGATGCCAATTATGTGGCATTAACCACTGCGGCCTATCGCCAAGCAGTTGATGAAGCATGGTCGGGGCTGCCTCTCAGCATCACGCGCCGCGAGGAATTGCATCTGGAGCAGGTCTATTCGCGCGGGTTGGGGCCTTATTTCATCGCTGGTACTAATCATCAAGCCGTTGTTAACGGGCGGTCGCCGCGCCACCGTGGCGTGCTGATGGGGCGTGTGGCCCAAGTCCGCAATGAGAGCGTGGTCATCATCCCCAGCACCGCCCATACGGAGACTCCATTGAAACCCGGCGATGGTGTGGTCTTTGACGCTGCCGATTGGCGCAGCCCGGAGCAAACCGAGGAAGGGGGGCGCATCTACCAAGTTATACCCAGCGGCAAAGGGCGTTTGGAAGTACGCTTTGGCAATGGTGCACTGAATTTCGGGCGCATCCGTGCAGGCGATCTACTCTGGCGCAGCGATGACCCGGAGCTAGACAAGGCTGCCAAACCCTATACCCATGCCGCTGCACCTGTCGCCAAACAGCCCGTGCAAGTCCATGTGATTGCTCATGAGGGTGCGCCCCTTTGCTTGACCTGGACGCTGACCAATCGTCCTGCTGTCACCATCACGGTAGAATCTCCAGAGCCATTGGTCACTGCCCAACGGCAAGGATTGACACCAGCATTGCTTCACGAGCAACTGGGGCGTTTGGGCAACAGTGCCTATATACTCTCGGGGGTAACGCTCGATGTGCAAGGACAGCCTTTTGTACCCACATCACTGCTCAACCAGCTACGACGCGCCGCAGTGGAGCAACTCGCCGCCATCCAGGCTCAACCACGTGCTGTCACCGTTCATGACCCGGCGGCGATCCTGGCCCAGCCGCGCCATAAGCCCATCCCAACGCCCGCCATCCCGCCGCAAGTACACTTGCTGGTGCGAACGCCGGAACAGTTGGCCGCGGCAAGTGCGTTGCATCCTGCCAGTATCACCCTTGACTATTTAGATTTGTATGGGCTGCGTCCGGCGGTGGAGCAGGTGCAAGAGGCAGGGATTACTGCTCAAGTGGCTAGCCCGCGCGTGCTCAAACCAGCAGAGCAGCGTATTGTGCGTTTTTTGCTGCGCCTGGGCTGCCCGATCTTGGTACGCTCTACGGGGCTGCTCCAAGCATTGCTGGCTGAGGAGCACCCGCCGCTGCTTGGTGATTTTAGCCTCAATGCCGCCAATGTGTTGAGCGCACAGAGCTTTCTCGACATGGGACTGGAACGATTGACGCCGACACACGACCTCAATGCCGACCAAATCACAACACTGGCCCAGGCGGTTGGCCCTGAGCAAGTAGAGGTGATCGCCTATCATCATCTGCCCGTTTTCCATACCGAGCATTGTGTCTTCTGTAGATTTCTCTCGAAGGGGACAAGCTATAAGGACTGCGGCCATCCATGCGAAAAGCACAAGGTGGCACTGCGTGATCCTTCCGGTCGCGCTCATGCGGTGATGGCCGATGTCGGTTGTCGCAACACGGTCTTTGGTGCCCAGGCACAAGAGGCCAGTGCTTTCTTGGACAATTGGCGCAGTGCAGGGATTCAGCACTACCGCCTAGAGTTTGTGCATGAGGATGGTGAGCAGGTGACAGCGGTGACGCGCGCCTTTATGGATGCACTTGCGGGCAGGCTCTCCAGCGCCAAGCTCGCGCGCTGCCTGTCAGAGATTACGCCACAAGGGACGACCGAGGGCAGTCTGTTTGTGCCGGAGGGCTATTTGGAGTTGCCGGTGGTGTAG
>CAMPHP010000752.1 GCA_946885925.1 uncultured Litorilinea sp. | reverse complement strand
CTCTATAATGAGCAAGCAACGCGCGATGCTATCACCGCGCTGGTGGTGGACCCACTAAACAGCAAGTTGGAGCCTGACGATAGTCTTGTCTTCTTTTTTGCCGGGCATGGCTATACCGAAACTCGCGTCGTCGGCAGCCGCACCAAGCAAACCGGCTATCTGATTCCAGTGGAGGGAAGCCTGCCCGAACAGCGCAAGTTTAGCACCTACTTGCGGCTGGACGCTTTCTTGGAAGAAGTGGCGAGCCTTCCCGCTCGGCATATCTTGGTAATCCTGGACGCTTGTTACAGCGGTTTTGCGTTGGGCGAATCGGTGCAGGTATTGCGCGATGTGCAACGCTATAGCGATGATTTGAGCAAGCGCACAAGCCGCCGCGTCATTGCCTCGGCAATGTCCGACCAGCCGGCGCTTGACAATGGGCCTGTAAGCGGCCATTCACTCTTCACCGGCACATTAGTTGAGGCACTAGCAGATGGCAAGGCCGACGAAGAACGCAAAGGGTTTGTGACCAGTTCAGAAGTAGCCCTCTATGTCCAAAAGAGAGTAGCCTCTTGGTCCAACTCCCAGCAAACCCCCGACTTTGGATCCTTCGAATTGGACGACCGGGGCGAACTGGTCATCTCCCTTGTGGGTGAAACGCAAAACCGGCGACTTGCCCAGGAATGCCTGCAAGTTGCGGAACATGTCTTTGAGTTAGGCTGGCTCACAGGCGACCCCAAACGATTCACCTTTGCCGCCCAGCAGTATCGCGAGGCACTCCGGCATGCACTTTTGGGCAAAGTTGAATTGCGTGAGGCTGAAGTTGGCTTGGGCAAGGCATTGTTTTCTGCAGGCAAGCTGGACGAGGCCATCCGGGTATTCACAGAATTGACCCAGCGCACGGGTGAAGGGGAGCCGGATGATGCACACCTCTACCTGGAGTTGGCTCATGCAAAGGATTCCAACAACAATCAACTGCTGGCAGAGCTGGTGCAGGAAATACGTCAAGCAGAGCAGAAAAAAGCGGAGCAGAAATCGTTACGCGAGATCGCCGAATTTATGCAAGAGGTCGTGCAAAAGCGAGAGGCGCGCGGCGACCTATGGCCGGAAGGTCGTCTCCAACTCGGTATCGCCTATGCTGCGCTGAAAGAGTATGCTGATGCGCGGCGCGTCTTGGATGAAGTAATTCGCATCTGTGAAAGCGGCGGCAGGTATCTGGACGAACAGGCTATTGCCGCCTAATGCAAGGGGAATACAATGCTTGGAGAAACGTACACACCGGAGGAACTTCAGGATATTCTAAAGGAAGCCACCTACCACCTGGGCAAAGTTCTCTACGAAGAAGGTAAGGACTACGACCGTGCGGTGAGCCTGCTGGCGGATGCTGTACGCATGGACCCGGAGAATGTTCCCGCCCTCTACTATTATGGACAAGCAATCCGGGCACAGGTTGAGTACAACACGCTCAGGCGCGCTGAAGATGCACTCCGTGCCTATATCGAGAAAGGCGCGCCGCTCGGTCATGAGGATGAGGTGCGCCAGTTTCTCGATGCGCGAAAGATGGCGAATGTACCAGATCGTTGAGAAAGCCGGACTGCTTGCCTACGCTCATGATCTCCACGCCGGACTCTATCCCTTTGTAAACCCTTCTCAATCATGCCGCTCTTTCATACCCTATACTTATTCCCAAATCTATGCATTGCCTATGATTCCTTACACTTCCGCATCCTTCGTTTTTGTCGGGCGTATTTTTTTTAGCTGAGACCAACACATTAACGATGAATGATTACAACATGATCATGATCGTTGGTCGAGCCTAATGTAGTTATAACTGGATTCAAATCGTAGTTCGTCCGGACTGCACGATACAGATATGTGAACATTCTTCACCGGCTATGCGATACAGGAGGGATAAGTGTCTCGTTGTTCGATCATCATTCCTATCTACAACCGGGCATCACTGACGCGACAATGTCTGAATACGTTATTGGCAAATTCTCCAAAAGAGGTTGACTGCGAAATCATTGTCGTTGACGATGGCTCGACGGATGGAAGCCAAGCACTATTGCTCGCCTATGGCGATCAAATCCGCGTGGTTAGGCACGACACAAACAGCGGGTTTGCCACTGCCTGCAATCATGGGGCTGCGGTCGCGTCGGGTGAATACTTGGTCTTTTTGAATAACGATACGATACCCACGAAGGGCTGGCTGGATGCGCTTGTACGTCGTGCAGACGAATTTCCACAAGCCGCAGTCGTGGGCAGCAAATTGCTCTTTCCCAATCGTACGATTCAACACGCCGGTGTTGTCATCTGCCAAGACCATCTCCCTCGCCACCTTTATAGGGGCTTTCCTGCGCAACATCCAGCGATCAACCAGTCACGCCGCTTTCAGGCGGTAACGGGTGCTTGTATGCTTGTACGCCGCGCGCTGTTTGAACAGGCAAGGGGATTCGATACAGGCTACCGGAACGGGTTGGAGGATATAGACCTCTGTTTGCGTCTTGGTGAGCAGGGGTATGAAATCCACTACTGTCACGAAAGCATTCTCTACCACCTAGAATCAGTTTCACCAGGCCGGTTTCAAGATGACACAGCCAATACCGAACGGTTTTGCCAACGCTGGAAGCACAAGGTTAAGCCAGATGACGTTGACTATTACCTGGCAGATGGCCTTTTGGATTTCAACTATGCTACTTCTTATCCAGTTGGCGTAACGATTTCGCCGCTCTTGGCAAGAGTAGACGGCGAGACGCGCCGCCAAGGAGCCGAACAGTTGTTAACTATGCGCAGCCAGCAAGTTGGCGCACTCCTTCAAGAAAACGTTCAACTCCTTGTACAACTAGGCGAGATGCAACTAAGTGAGATGCAACTTAGTAAGATGAAATTAGACGAGCTTCGGCTACCAACAGACGATCAGATGTGCTTTGCCGCGCCGCAGATCGATCCGGCTCTTGCAGAGAAGCAGTTGGCTGAAGCCGTCATGACCTCCACGGCACAGCATCCCCTAAACCGAGAGGCTGAACTTCGCACGCTGCTGCGCAATGCCCACACAC
>CAMPHP010000751.1 GCA_946885925.1 uncultured Litorilinea sp. | reverse complement strand
CTGCTCTATACCCTTGCGCGCCTGGTAGATTATGTAGACGGCTATGTGGCACGCATCACCCACCACGAGACCAAGCTAGGTAGCATACTCGACATGGAGTTGGATGGTTTTGGCGTGCTCATTGCCATCCTCTTGGGCATTCAATATGGCTCACTCCCCCTCTGGTATCTTCCCCTCGCCCTCTCTCGCCAACTTTTCATCTTTGGCATCTGGCTGCGTACCCGTCGCGGGTTGCCTGTCTATGAAATGACTCCGAGCGCCAACCGTCGCATCGTTGCAGGCTATCAGACTGGCTTTCTCAGCGTAGCTCTTTGGCCTAGCTTTGTCCCTCCTCTCTCGACGCTGGCTGCGGTGATCTTTGCCCTGCCGCTGCTGTTCAGCTTTGGACGCGACTGGCTGGTGGTAAGTGGAGCGCTTGACCCTGCCAGTACGAGCTATCAGCGCGGACGGGTGATGGTTAAAGATTTGCTGGAAGGATGGCTGCCCCTGGCTGCACGTGTGACAGGATTCGGATTGGCTGCGCTGCTTTTGCTGCGTGAAGTTCCAGACTTTCCCACCTGGCGCGCTCATCTGCAAGCTGTTGGCTGGAGCAACTCCGACCTCTGGCTGTGGCTCCTGGTGATTATCTGCGTGCCTGCCGCGATTGCCCTTTTACTGGGTGTGATGGGTAGAGTCGTGGCGCTGCCACTGTTGGTTATGGCATGGCTTGATATCGCAGCCAATGGTCTAGCGTGGTCAGATAACGCATGGCTCTTTGTCGCAGCAGCCATCGTTACCCATGCGGGTAGCGGACGCTGGGCACTTTGGCGACCGGAAGAACCAATCTTACACTCTCGCCCCGGAGTGCGGTCTGATACATGAGCCTACGCCCCCGACAACACACCCAACCGTGGCGAAAAGGAGCACTCCTGTTGCTGGCGGTTTGCTTGCTGATATGGGTAGGACACACCATTTCGCCTCGCACCGCGCTTGCCACGCTAGCCCAATTAAGCGTGCGTGATCTTTTGCTCTTGCTCGGCGTCAATCTTCTGATCGTGGCGACCTTTAGCGTGCGCTGGTGGCTGCTGTTACGAGCGCAAGGGTACACGGTTAGCTATTGGCAGCTGCTTGGCTACCGGCTCACAGCCTTTGGCATTAGCTACTTCACCCCTGGGCCTCACTTTGGCGGCGAACCCTATCAAGTTTATGCCATATCGCATTGGCATGGCGTACCCGCCTCCGTCTCGCTTGCGGCAGTCACGCTGGACAAAATCCTGGAGATGTTGGTCAACTTTGCGGCGTTGATGGGTGGCGTGCTGCTGCTGTTGACCATGCACGGTGGCTTGGAAACCTGGATCAAACAGCAACTCGTTGTCTATTCCCTGCTGCTTCTCGCAATCCCATTGGGTCTCCTGGTGGCATTATGGTTAGGCCATCATCCCCTGACAGGCATGATTAGGTTGCTTAGCAAAGTCACACGCATTCCCCTGGCAAATCGAGCATGGATACAAGCGCTTCGCCACAGCGAGACACAAGCCATTTGGCTCTGCCGCCACCACCCGAGCGTGGTAGGTTGGTCACTGCTCATCAGCCTGCTTAGTTGGGTGGCAATCGTTGCAGAGTTCTGGCTCTTAACTTGGCTCATGGAATTGTCCTTCTCACCCCTACAAGCCATCACCTCGCTGGTGGCAGCACGTATTGCCATTTTGTTGCCCATGCCCGCGGGGTTGGGTGCGCTGGAAGCCAGCCAAGTCCTTGCCATGGGGAGCATAGCAGTTGACCCTAGTGTAGGGCTTGCGATTGCGGTGATGATCCGAGCGCGTGATGTGGTCTTGGGGATAGGGGGCTTGACGTTAGGTGGGATGCATGTCTGGCGAAAAGTGATGCTGGTAGTTCGATCCTGGTCAACGGCCCCATCTAACCCAGCTATCTCCGTAAGTGACCAGAAAGAGTACAACATTCCGCCGTAGCCTGTTTGGTAAGCGTGCCATATTCTTGCGAAGTAAGGGTTCTATTGATACCAGACGCTCTATAGCAGCGCCCCATTTCTCAAGGATTATTCATGTTTCAAACATGCCACCCCCTCGCCGCACGCCTGTCGCGGCGCATCCAGTTCTGGCTTCTGGCTAGCACCCTGTTGCTGGCCATTGGCAACTGGCTTCCTGTCAGCGCGCAAACATCCAGCCCGGACACCAACGAGCTACCCCCGTTGCAGCTTCATATACCAATGGTTAGGGGTGGCGTGGCGACATTAGGGCTCTGCCCTGCGGACTCAAGTAACAGCTATACAACGACAACTATCATGGGGCAGCCTCGTAACCCAGACCGCCCTCCACTGCTTGATCCCGATCTCAACCTGAGCATCCGTGGCTACACTGTTACGACAAGTACATTGAGCCTAGTTGCCATTGATGGCCCCACCGACGACGATGCACCCCAACTGGCGCATCTCTTTCGGCCCGCGCGCGTACCTGACTTCCCTGCGCTCTACCAAGTCTACGATTGGGATTGGAGTTGCCGTGTAGGTGGCTGCGTGGGCAAACCAATTGCAGTTCCCGAAGTCACACTGGTCGAGATGGTCACGACACCCTCAGAGCCGCTCTATCCCCCACGCCGCAATGCCACCATTGGCGGCAACCACATTGCGCTCGTTCTCTATGCCGAACAGTTCCGGCTTACCTTCACCTATACGCGTGAGGACACACCTGCCATTGGCTACCTCGTCCACGTAGAAAACTTCTGCGTCGATCCCAACTTGCTCGCCCTGTATCAACAGCTACACCAGGCAGGACGTACAACTCTCCCAGGATTGCGCCTGGACGACAGCATTGGCACTGCCCTGGGCGAGAGTGTGTTGATCTCGGTGCGCGATACCGGCTCGTTTATGGATCCACGATCCGGCAAAGATTGGTGGCAGGATACTGTGCGAGCAATGTTAGCAGCGAAGGCTGCTGGAGACTAAAGCAAGTTAACAATTAAAGTGTCATTCCGCTTGCATGATGGGCCCAACGCATGTGAGGAATCCCCTTGACGTACCAACCCGATCGGAAGGGGATTC
>CAMPHP010000750.1 GCA_946885925.1 uncultured Litorilinea sp. | reverse complement strand
ATGTACGACATCGCGCAGGGTAAAGGTGATAGGATAGATAAACGTACCCATATCTACTGCCCACCCGGCGACCAACCCAATTTTCAGGCTGGCAATATCAGCAAGCATTTGCGCGCCAATGTAGGCGGCAATCACGACTATGGCGACGTTGGATATCGTTGCGGCAGTTGGCGCAATGGCACGCGATTGACTGGAAGTAAGGCTAGATTTTGATGTGACGTCGGCACTCATGTTACAATAAGCTCCTAAGATAATACCTGAAACAATGCCTGAAACAACAGATGTATAGACATTAACCGTACCCGGCAAAAATGGAAAATGAAAAGGCCGGATAAGTAATCAAAATAGACAGCCAAAATGCAGTGTAGGCACAGGTGTTGCGGCGGCGCACAAGCTTCTAGGCCATAATGACTCTGCGCCGTCTTGAATAGAATGGGTCTCCGCAGATGCAGGAACGTGTCGGCGGAGGCATTTGCGCGCAATTAGGCTGCATTCCGGGCACTATTGTGCCTAGTGCAGCGATTTGAATCAAATTGGACTTTATTGAATTGGACTGCTGCCTGGAATGGCATCGCCCACTGGTTTGGCTGCAAGGAGCGGCCTAGAAAATTTGGACTATGCCCAAACGCACTGATATTTCTTCGATATTAATTATCGGCTCTGGGCCGATTGTGATTGGTCAAGCGTGCGAATTCGATTATTCGGGCGCACAGGCATGTAAGGCGCTGCGCCAAGAAGGGTATCGGGTAGTGTTGGTCAATTCTAACCCCGCCACCATTATGACCGACCCGGAGATGGCAGACGCCACTTATGTGGAGCCGCTGACGGTTGAGGTGTTGGAAAAAATTATCGCCAAGGAGCGTCCTGATGCGCTCCTGCCGACCGTAGGCGGGCAGACTGGGTTGAACCTGGGTGTTGCACTGGCCGAGTCGGGCGTACTTGACAAATATGGCGTTGAATTGATCGGGGCCAACCTGCGCGCCATGCAGGTTGCTGAGGATCGTGAACTCTTTAAGGATGCGATGACTTCGGTCGGGCTGGAATCGCCGCGCAGTGGTGTGGCGCGCACATTGGATGAAGCCCGCCGCATTGCGCAGGAATATATAGGACGTTACCCCATCTTTATCCGCCCTAGCTTTACCTTGGGCGGTAGCGGTGCAGGAACGGTTTTTACACCCCAGGAGTTTGATGAGAAGGTCGCCTGGGGGCTGCGCGAAAGCCCGGTGCATACCGTCTTGATTGAAGAGTCGTTGATCGGCTGGAAAGAATATGAACTTGAGGTCATGCGTGACCGCGCCGACAACTTTGTGGTGGTCTGTACAATTGAGAACCTGGATGCAATGGGCGTCCATACGGGCGACAGCATCACCGTTGCCCCGGCGCAAACATTGACCGACAAGGAGTACCAACGGCTGCGTGACCAGGCACGTTTGGTGATGAGTGTGGTTGGCGTGGAGACAGGTGGCTCCAACGTCCAGTTTGCTGTAGACCCGGAGAGCGGGCGTGTGGTGGTGATTGAGATGAACCCGCGCGTTTCTCGCTCGAGCGCGCTGGCTTCTAAGGCGACTGGTTTTCCAATTGCCAAGCTAGCAGCCAAGGTGGCTGTGGGCTATACGCTGGATGAATTAAAGAATGACATTACGCAACGGACTGTGGCTGCCTTTGAGCCTTCGATTGACTATGTGGTGGTGAAGATTCCCCGTTGGGCCTTTGAGAAGTTCCCTGGCGTGGATCGGGAATTAGGACCACAGATGAAGTCGGTGGGTGAGGTGATGGCAATCGGGCGCACCTTTAAGGAGGCGTTGCAAAAGGGTGTGCGCAGCCTGGAGATTGGACGTGATGGATTGGGGATGCTCGAACGTGATGAGCAAGGCGCAATCCGTGGCTATGACTCGACAACGACCCTCCAAGATCTCTTGCGAATTCCCAATCGTGACCGGCTTTTTGCGGTCTATGAGGCGTTGGTACGCGGGGAGAGCCAGACAACGATCTGCCAACTAACGGGCTATGATCCCTGGTTTGTGGCGCAGATGGGTGAGATTGTGGCTTTTGAGCAGGAGGTCAGCGTGCTGGACGCTGCCGCGTTGCGGCAGGCCAAACGCATGGGCTTCTCTGACAGCCAGTTGGCGCGGTTGGTGCGGCGACGTGCGGCAGAAGGCAATCCGTTGCGTCTGCCAGATGGAGATGCCCCAACTACCGAATTGCCCATGCGTGCATTGCGGCTGGCGGCAGGGTTGCGCCCCAGCTATCACCAAGTGGACACCTGTGCGGCTGAGTTCGAGGCCTATACACCCTATCTCTATTCGAGCTATGAAAGCCAAAGCGAAGCGCTGCCGACGGATCGCAGAAAGATCATGATTCTCGGTGGTGGGCCAAACCGGATTGGTCAAGGTATCGAGTTTGACTACTGTTGTGTCCATGCCAGCTTTGCGCTGCAAGAGTTGGGCTTTGAGACGATCATGGTCAACTGCAACCCGGAGACGGTCAGCACCGATTATGACACGAGTGACCGGCTCTATTTTGAGCCGTTGACCTTTGAAGATGTGCTCAATATTGTTGAACGCGAACAGCAATCGGGTGAGCTTTTGGGCGCTATCGTCCAGTTTGGCGGGCAAACACCCTTGAACCTGGCGGCGAGTCTTCAGGCTGCGGGTGTGCCGATTTTGGGCACATCGCCTGATGCGATTGATTTGGCTGAAGACCGCGACCGCTTTGGTGAGTTGCTAGAACGGCTGGAGATTCCTGCCCCGGCGCATGGCAGCGCACACAGCGCCGATGAGGCTGTCGCGATTGCCGAGCGCATCGGCTATCCGGTGGTGGTGCGTCCGAGCTATGTACTCGGCGGGCGGGCGATGGCGATTGTGGATGATGAGAGCGCCTTGCGCCGCTATATGACCGAGGCGGTTACAGTGTCGCTGGAAAAGTCCATCCTCATCGATCACTTCTTGGAAGATGCCTTTGAGGTGGATGTGGACGCTGTCTGCGATGGTGAACAGGTAGTCATCGGTGGCGTTATGCAGCACATTGAGGAAGCCGGTATCC
>CAMPHP010000749.1 GCA_946885925.1 uncultured Litorilinea sp. | reverse complement strand
CGATTCGCTGGTCGATATTCCATTCCCCACACCAATCCGCAACGAATTGGTGGCATCAGGAGAAGTGCAACCCCACCACGTTCTGCCTGATAGTGGGTGGATCAGCTTTTTCATTCGCCAGCCGGAAGATGTGAGCCGAGCCATCAAGCTGCTGCAACAGTCCTACGACCTAGCACAAAAGCAAGCGGCCCGCCGCCGCCCACTGCAGGAGGCAGATCATGACCCTACGCGAACCGCAACTTGACCCCCGCAATGATCCCCACCGTGATGCCACAATCAAATTCACTGGCACGCCCCTAGGCCAATCGCCTTTTGCCATGATCATGCTGCATGGGCGAGGCAGCAGTGCCGATAATATCCTCTCCCTAGCCGCAGAATTCCAGCGACCTGGCTGGACCTATATCGCACCAGAGGCCAGAGGAAACACCTGGTATCCGCAATCGTTTCTTGCGCCAATCGAACAAAATGAGCCTTATTTGAGTTCGGCGCTGCAATTGATTGAATCTCTTCTGCTCCGGCTGTCAGAGATGGGGATTCCGCCCGCCCAAACCATTTTGCTTGGCTTTTCACAAGGCGCATGTCTCGCAACCGAATTTGCCGCACGCCACGCGCAGCACTATGGTGGGGTAATCGGGCTGAGTGGCGGATTGATCGGCCCACCAGGCACACCACGAGACTACAACGGCGATTTCGAGCAGACACCTGTCTTCTTAGGATGTAGCGATCGCGATCCGCATATCCCCCTAGAGCGAGTCTACGAAACCGAGGCGGTATTTACTTCACTTGGTGCGAGCGTCACCACGCGTATCTACCCGGGCATGGGCCATACCATCAACGCCGATGAACTCGCCCACATTACGGTGATCATGGATAGCGTTTCAAACGTAACCTGAAGCACGCTACTTACATTACGTCTCCATAAAAGAATGAGGGTGGCAGTCTGCAATAGACTGCCACCCTCAATGAGTACAGGTCACTTTAAGTTGAATACGTTGGGCTAAATACGGCAGGTTAGATACAGCAATGCGATGCCCTCTACTGAGGACGAGCCGCTTGTGGCTCTTGGGCCACTTCGTCAGCTTGATCTTCCACAGCAGGCTTGTGTCTAAACCACAACACATAGCCATCTGGATCACGCAAACAAAAATCGCGCTTCCCCTGACTCGGCTGCAATATGTCTGGTAAGCCGCTATAGCCGCGCGAACCCAGATAGACCAACAATGATTCAAGATTTTCATGATAAAGAAAGAACATTCCCTCGCCATTCTGAGGGGGCTGATCTTCGCTATCACCATCTTGGCTCGCGCACAACATTAATTGAACGTGATCACAGGTCAACAACGCCCACTCGGTTTTACCACCCCATTCGACTTTGTCTTCTAGGGTGAAGCCCAGCACATCACTGTAGAATTCTATGGAAGCATCTACATCATGTACGTCAAGTACAGGCACAAGACTTCGCAGCTTCATACCGGTTCTGCATGCTCCTCGTTGAGTTGTTGAGGTGGTCATTCACTGCCGACCAACCCAACTTGCCTCTGATACTACACCGAAAATGTACAACGTATACCCTATCATCCATCGCGACCAGCCTGTCTCAGCTAGCTCGCAAAACCAACCATGTTTCCCAAGATTTGGAGACGTACTAAACGTACCGGTGGCTGCAAAGTTGTCTTCCTTGACAATCCCCATTGTACAAGCTATATCTTTCATCACCTAGGTATATTTGTCTTATTGTTGCTTAGAGCAAAAAGGGCAAGAGACTATCCTTTCTACCAGCGACGAATGCACTACCAACTTCCGATCAGTAACCCTTGTGGTATAGCCATAATGTAGAGAATCTACGACATTCGACGTAGGCCAGCGCGCTCTCCACTCACCACTTACCGTCCCATTTACAGCTCTCATTTATTTACAGATGTCATGGAGTCGAATAGCAAAGGCGCTAGCTATGGTCGCGAGCACCCCTTGAGCAAGAAATATCAATTGTCTCTATGAATTCTCTATGGATTATCGCGTAAAACAGCCATCGCTGCATTACGTCCATTGACAGCAATCACACTGCCGCCCGGATGCGTAGCCGCGCCACATAAGTAGACCCCTGCCATCGGCGTGCGGTAGCTCAGCCGTTGATCCCACATATAAGCCGGTAGGCACTCACCCTGAAAAATGTGCCCCCCGCTCAACCCCACCTTGCGCTCAATATCTGGCGGCCCCATAACCTCCATCGCCCAGATTGCCTCTGGCAAGTTTGAGCAAAAGCGGGCAATTGAGCTGAGCGCCACATCTGCCACCTCTGCGCGCCTGTTTTCCCAGTCACCGCTGGCAAACTCGTAGGGCACATATTGAGCAAAGACACTCATGACATGCTTGCCTTCAGGCGCAACTGTTGAGTCGTGGGCACTCTGAAAGTAAAGTTCAGTCCAGAGACGTTCTGGTAACTCGCCCGCCCGCGCAGCGGCAAAACCTATCTGCCACTCTTCCTTGGACAGCGGCGTGTTGATCTGCCCCAGATGGTGTGGACATGCTACACCGGGACGTGCTCGAAAGTTGGGGAGTTCATGGAGGGCGATACTTAGCTTCACTGTACAGCCTTGCATAGGCGTCCGCTCGACTTGTGTGCGCCACCCGGCGTTTGCCTCCTCATCCAAAAGTCGCAGCGTCGTGCGCGGATCCGCATTTGCCACGACGATTTGCGCGTGGATGCGTTCTCCCCCAGCTAATTCCACACCTTCACCGGGCAGGATTCTCGCTACGGGTGTCCCGGTCGCAACCACGGCACCAGCATCACGGGCAGCATCGCAAAGCATAAAGGAAACCATGCCCATGCCGCCCTGAACATAGCCCCACGTCCCCGGATAGCCACCCTGCCGCCCCGATGAATGGTGAAAGTGGATATAGGCAGTCCCAGGGTCAAATGGGCTGGCATTGGTACCAATCACCCCCTGCCCCAACATCGCAAT
The DNA here is from genome assembly GCA_946885925.1 of uncultured Litorilinea sp. Next base: position 82 of record CAMPHP010000749.1, on the reverse strand, counting down.
TTGGAGTCTCTCATCGCGCAAATAACGCTCCACATACTCGGCCATAGACCACTCAAAGAGCAATCCCAACGCCTCTGGATCT
>CAMPHP010000748.1 GCA_946885925.1 uncultured Litorilinea sp. | reverse complement strand
GGTATACTGTACCGAGCGTTGTTCTAACTTGACACCATCCCAAATTCGAAGAAATAAAACTGAGGAAATCAGATCGTCATGCCAAATGCAACACCATTGGAGATCGAAAAGATCAACCAAATGGCCCGCAAAATTCGGGAGCAAGTGGGGCAGGTCATCGTGGGCAAAAGCGAAATAGTGGAGTTGATGTTGGTTGCCCTCTTGTGTGAAGGCCATATCCTCTTAGAAGATGTGCCAGGCACCGGCAAAACCACTTTGGCTAAGACGCTCGCCCGTTCGATTGGCTGCCAGTTCAATCGCATCCAATTTACGCCGGATCTGCTGCCATCGGATATTACCGGCGTGAATATGTTCAACCAACGGGATAATATCTTTGAGTATCGTGCGGGACCTGTCATGGCCCAACTGGTGTTGGCAGACGAGATCAACCGGGCAGGGCCGCGTACACAATCGGCACTTCTAGAGGCGATGGAAGAACGCCAGGTCACAGTGGACGGTGTGACCCGCGCCCTGCCCTATCCCTTTTTGGTGCTGGCGACCCAGAACCCCATCGAGCTTGAGGGAACTTTTCCACTGCCAGAGGCACAAGTTGATCGCTTCTTGATGCGCGTGGGGATGGGCTATCCAGATCGCGCAGAGGAGCGCCAGATCCTACATCGCTTCCGCACCGAGCAGCCGTTAGATCAAGTGGAAGCCGTGCTCTCCATTGCCGAAATTCGTACAGCCAGCCAAACCTGTCGCCAAGTCTATATTCATCCAGCCGTGGAAGACTATCTGCTGGATCTAGTGCGGGCATCGCGCGAAGAGCCGGATATTGAGTTGGGGATAAGCCCACGCGGGACGATAGCACTCTACCGCGCCAGCCAAGCATTAGCCGCCATATCTGGCCGCGACTATGTGATTCCGGATGATATCAAGCGTTTGGCCGCGCCGGTCTTGGCACATCGCCTGGTGCTGCGTCCCGATGCCCACTTGCACCGGCGCACCACGGATGAAGTGCTCACAAAATTGATAGAACAGACAACCGTACCTGTAGAGGAATCCTGGGCCGAGACTGTTCTGACATAAAGGCGCAATCTCCTATGAGGCTGCTATCTCACATAAAGGTGCAAGGGGCATGAGCGCGTTTTGGTGGATTGTGATTGGAGTGCTGGCACTCGCTAGCGTATGGTTGCGCAACAACCTGCTTTTCTTACTCTGTCTTTTTCTGCTCCTGATGGGTGGCATCTCGCTTTTGTGGACGCGTATCTGCTTGACCGCCATAAGCTACCGGCGGCGATTTGGCACGCATCGTTTGTTTTATGGCGAGGAGACGGATCTAGCCGTTGAAATCGTCAATGCCAAACCTTTGCCATTAGCCTGGTTGCGCGCCGTGGATGAACTGCCCGCCGCATTCGAACTGCACGCAACCAAACTGGCGCGAAGTCACCTTGCTGGTCGCGAGCGGCTGATCAATCTTATGTCACTCCGTTGGTACGAACGAGTAACACGGCGCTACCGGCTGCGCGCCATACGCCGGGGGGTGTGGCGTTTTGGCCCTGTCGAACTCACTTCTGGCGACATCTTTGGCTTTGGCTTGCGTCACCAACTCCTCGAAGAGACAGAGATCGTGTTGGTCTATCCTAAGCTTGTTCCATTGACTGTGCTTGGGCTGCCAGCCCTGCGGCCTTTTGGCGATCTACAGACGCCGCGCCGTCTCATCGAAGATCCTCTCCGTCTGACAGGTGCGCGGGACTATGCACCGGGGGACAGCTTTCGTCACGTCCATTGGAAAGCGACCGCCCACCGCCAGACGTTGCAGACCAAGGTCTTTGAGCCATCAGCCACACTGCCGTTGACAATCTTTTTGGATGTCAACACCCACCAGAAAGGCTATGCAAGAATGGACTTTGAACTGCAAGAATATGCAATTAGCGCGGCTGCATCCATTGCGCGTTGGGCATGGGAGAAGGGGCATCCCGTCGGTCTCTTTGTGAACTCGATTACGCAGCCGAGCGCGCAACGAGTTAGTATCCGGTCGGGCAACCAGCCCGATCAATTGCTCTATATCTTGGATGCGCTGGCAAAGGTCGCCAACTATGGACGGTGGCCGGTTGAGGCGATACTCCAGACCGAAACGCCGAATCTGCCCTACGGTGCAAATGTGGTCGTGATCACTGCCGCAACCAACCGCTCGCTGCAGCAGACCTTGCTGGAACTTCGCAGGCGAGAGTTCGGGATCACCCTTGTTACATTGGGGGAGGATACCGAAGAAGTGCGCCTGCCGGGGATCCGCCACTATCATATCGGCGGGCGAAAGGAGTGGGATGAACTGGCGTCGCTGGCCCTGGCTTGAGGATGGGTGGTTGCAGTTGATTGTTGTGCCGTCGCTTGTTGCGATGGTGCGGCTCTGCTGGCTATGGCCCTGGTTGGAATTGCTGCGCCGCTGGTTGACCCCCTCTTACCAAGCAGTACTGTTACCCTTATGGGCGATCCCGCTGCTCTTTGTGGGTGGGACGCTCCTTACGCGCGCGGCACTGGCACAGGCGCGTACGTTGAACCATGCCCGCGTATGGGTGGTTGGCAGCGGGTTGGTTGCTCTGCTCGGCTTGTTATGGTGGCAATATGGCTATCCCACCTATGCGCTTTGGGATGGTCGCTGGCTTTGGCAGGTAGCGCAAGCACTCACGCATTGGCCTCACAATGAAGTGCCGCCACAATTTCTGACTTTGCTGGTTACTGCTGGAATCTGGCTGCGGAGCGTGCTGGATGGGCGGCGGCGACTGCTACGCGACGACGTGTGGCATACATTTATGACCGGCGTGATTGCGTTGGTCTTGCTGATTCTGGCTGGTCAGCTTGATCCATTTGGGCTGCCACCATACGCCGACCGCTGGATGGTGGCGTTAATCGCTGTCGGTTTGTCCGCATTGGCACTTTCCAGCCTGGAACTCTCGCGTATCAGCGGAATCTGGGAAACTGAGAAGCAACCGCGCTTGCGCCTAGACCGCTATTGGCTGGTGAGCGTCGCTTTCGTCATCGTGGCTCTTGTGGCAAGCGGTCTCATAC
>CAMPHP010000747.1 GCA_946885925.1 uncultured Litorilinea sp. | reverse complement strand
AGAGGAAAGCGAGAGAGGAGGAATGAGTGAGCCAGAAGAGTAACCGGAGCCGGGTGTATGACGCGATGCACTCGGACCCATTGGGGGCGATGTTGTTTGTGCACGCGCAGCAGGAGCGCGCGGCATTGACCCCAGAGCGGCGGGGTGAGCTAAAGGCCATGTTGAAGGAAGGGAGGTTAGACGAATTACTCTTTGATGCCGTGGTCTTTCGCGATGGGCCGAATGCCAACCATACACGCTTTCGGCAGGTGGATCTCGCCACGTTTGCCCAGAGCTTTGTGGGAGTGCCATTCCTGCGCAACCATGACACGAACGACATCGGCGCACGCGATGGGACGGTGATGGAGAGCCGCATGGTGGGCAATGAATTCCACCAGACCATCCGGCTGACGACTGAACGGGGCATGCGCGATTTTCTGGAGGGGGTGATCGATCGATTTAGCATCGGCTGGTATTTCGAGGGTGTGGAGTGCGGTACGTGTGGCAAGGATTGGTTTGAGTGTTCGCATTGGCCTGGTCAGCGGTACGAGGGGCGTGTCTGCGAATTGATGTTTGTGGAGCCGCGCGGCAAGGAAACCAGCGCGGTCAATGCACCAGCGGTACAGGGTACGCGTGTGATTGAACAGTTGTGCCAGTTAAAGCGCCTGCCTTTCGAGCAGGTAGCCACGTCCGATTCCGCCATTGAGGACGGAATCAATCATTTCGCCCCAAGTGGCGAAATCAATCATAAGGAGAGCAGGATGCGAGTAGAAGGGAATGCCATTGTTTTGCCAGATGGGTCGTTGAGGGTTGTGACGCCAGTGCCAGCACAGCCGGACGCAAACGCAATCTTATTGCAAGCACAGCAGATCAACGGGCATATCGAGGCTCGTCATGTGGAAGAGTTGATCCTATCCAGCGGCCTGAGTGATGCGAGCAAAGAGGCTGTGCGATTGGCGAGTGCGGGGCGGGATACGCTCTTTGTCAGCCAACAAATCGAAGCGCAGCGCAAGGTAGAAGCCTCGGCAGTGGAGCATGGATTAGTGCGCGGGATTCGCCCGATTACAGCAAACCAGATGCAGACGCCGCACGAACAGGTACAGAGCGCGCTCAGTTGGGTCTGTGGGGCGCGCGAGGAGCCTGTGCCGCCGCCTTCCATGCGTGGCATCCGCGATCTGTACCAAGCGATTACCGGAGATCACAACTGGCATGGCGTCTTTAATCCGGAGTGGTCACAATTGGCGGGTGCGAATACCACCACACTCGCCGGGATGGTTGTCAACGCGCTCAACAAATCGGTGCGGATGCACTTTGACAACATGGCAACCTATCGCTGGTATGAGCGGATCGTTGATGTGGTTCCCCATGATGGCTCCACGCACGATGTGCAATTGATCATGGTGGATGGCCTCGCCAACCTGCCAACGGTGCTGGAAGGAGCGGCCTATACCGAGGCGACGGTGGGAGATTCCAAAGAGTCTTTTGCCTTCACCAAGCGCGGCCACTATGTGGGTATCACATTAGAGACCTTCCGCAAGAGTGACATCCAGCGCATCCAGGCAATCCCTCGCGCCATGGTGCAAGCGAGTGTACGTACGCGCTCGGCTGCGATTGCGGGAATTTTCACTGCCAACTCAGGTGCAGGGCCAACCTTGGCGGATGACTCGACAGCGCTCTTTCACAGCAACCACGGCAACCTCGACACAACGGCATTTGGCACAGCGGGTTGGGCAGCGGCACGCTCGCGTATCTGGGGACAGACGGTGCCAGGCACTTCGTCACCGCTGGGGTTGTGGCCTACCTTTGTGTTAGTGCCGATTGAGCTATACGACTCGGCGCTGACGGAGTTTGGCTATGGCACGGGTGACGTGGGCAAGCCGAGTTCGGCAGGAACGGCACAGACGGTCAATCCCTATGGTGATAGCCGTGTGGGCGACCCGCGGCCTGTGCCGGTTCCCGTGCCAGAGTGGACGGATGCGACGGATTGGGCCTATCTGGTCGACCCGCGCTTGCATCCGGTGATCCACATAGGCTATGCCGATGCGCCGCAGGGTGGGCAGCACCCCGTGCCGGAGATCTATCAGGTGACAAGCGAGTCATCGGGGTTGCTCTTTACCAACGATACCTTGCCTGTGAAGATTCGCGACTGGTGGGGCTATGGTGTCTCGACTTACATCGGTATTGGAAAGAACAACGTGGCAGCGTAGCGAGAGTCTCACGCAGAGACGCTGAGAGGCAGAGGAAGAAGTTGGGCTGGCAGACCTTCCTCGATAAACACCAAGATACTCGATAAACACCAAGATAAAGGAGAACAGGCATGTCAGATCGGTTGGTTACGTTTAATTTTTCGGCGCAGGCGCAGGCAACGGGTAACGGGGTGCATCTGCTCAAGGTTCCTTTTGGCATGACGATTGTGGCGGTATCGCTCTGTGCCGAAGCTTTCACAGGCTCGCCAACGGGTTTCAACATTGATATTCAGGATGACACGGTAGATGTGATCACTGCCATTGCGGCGAACAGTGCGGGCACACCGGGCGAGTGGAAGAGCACGCACTTTGGCGGAGGCAATGCGCCCGTAGCAGTCGCCGCGGGAAGCGTGGTGGAGGTAGACGTTAATCTGACCGGGGGTACTACTCCGACGGCAGATTATGATGTGACCATTTTTGCGCTGTCGGGGACGGTGTAGACGGCAAGTGTGTTCTTTCTGGGAGTCCCATGCAGATGTGGGGCTCCCAGAAAAGCGAGCAGGGTGGATGAGCGAGGAGCTAGGCCCCGTGCAAGCAGTCGCTGAACGGCTGCGAGTGTTGTACCCAGATGTTGAGTCATTGCGGCGGCTGTTGGCACTCGCCAAGGTGGACGCAGGGCGGATTCCTTTTGATGGCAGGTCGGCAAACATGAGTTGGTTCGCTGCGGTGGAGGCGAGCAGGCAGGGACGGTTGGTACAGCTAGTGGCAGTCATGCTCGAAGAGTATGCGCTGGACCCGTGGTTGGTGGCGATTTATTCAGGGATGGTGAGAGATGCAAGGATTAACTGACTATCGAAGTGACCTAGACAACATGTTGGCGACAGCGG
>CAMPHP010000746.1 GCA_946885925.1 uncultured Litorilinea sp. | reverse complement strand
TATCAAAGAGGAGTAAGAGATTGTGGCTGATCATACGTTGACACTTCGTGAACTGAACCGGGCAACGTTGGCTCGTCAACTCCTGTTAGAACGCGCATCCCTGCCTGTTCCGGCAGCAATCGAGCGGCTGGTCGGTCTGCAAGCGCAGCAAGCCTTGCCGCCTTATGTTGGCTTGTGGACGCGGTTGCATGACTTTCAGCGCGATGATCTTGCCAAGCTGATTGAAGATCGAACGGTGATTAAGGCAACGCTCATGCGCAGCACGCTCCATCTCTTTACGGCACAGGATTACCTGCTGCTGCGTGCAACACTCCAGCCGGTGCTAACGAATGCGTTTGAGGCAGTGCTACGGGATCGAGCAAAGGGGCTAGATATCCAAAAACTTGTCACGCTGGCAAGAGAGTACATTGCTGAGACGCCACGCACATTTGCTGAGATCACCGCCTATTTTGGCGAGCTAATGGCCGATGCCGATCCTGGCGCTGTGCGCTATGGCATACGCACCCATCTGCCGTTGATCCAGGTGCCGGTTAGCAGCAGGTGGAGCTATCCTGGTAATCCTAAATTCACGCTGGCAGAAGAATGGCTCGGCCAAACGATCCCCACGGAGGAAGATCTGCGAACATTAATCCGGCGCTATTTAGCGGCATTTGGCCCTGCGCGCGTGACGGATATTCAGACATGGTCGGGATTGGGTAAGTTGAAAGAGACAGTGGAACAGTTACGGCCTGAGTTAGCCACCTATCGTGATGAGCAGGGCGTTGAGTTGTTCGATTTGCCAGAGATGGAATTGCCTCCGGCTGATACACCCGCGCCAGAACGCTTTCTCCCCGAATTTGATAACTTGTTGCTCTCACACGCCAATCGCACCCGTGTTGTGGCTGATGCCTATCGCTCAAAGGTCTACCTGCCTGGTTTGCGTGTAGCAGCAACCTTTCTGGTGGATGGCTTTGTGCGTGGTGCATGGAAGGTCGAAAAGGCAAAAGGCGTCGTTAGCCTGGTGATGGATCCCTTTGAGCCGTTGACCTCACACAATCGCCAAGCATTGACTGACGAAGGAGAAAAGCTCGTGCGCTTTGTCGAGCCAGGAGCAAAGGCATACGAGGTGCGCTTTACTGAGTAGGTATGTCTACGTAAATGCGCACCGTCATTCCGCTCGCACAGCGGGGCCCAGAGGGCACCCCAGCCCACCAGAGGGAGGAATCCCCTTCTGGACTCACCGCTACACCGGACGGGGATTCCGACGAGTCTGCGAGGAGGAATGACAATGCCCTTTTGCGTTAATGGGAGGTTGTCCACTGAACAGGTAGGCGCTGGAGACCGCGCATGCTGGGATGGGTGCTCCAGCGTAACGCGCTGGTGGGAACGGCTAGCTGAAGGTCGGGCATTTGTGTGAGAAGCGCCTGGATGGCAATCCGTCCTTCTAGGCGGGCAAGGGGCGCACCGAGGCAATAGTGGATGCCCTGCCCAAAGGCCAGGTGGCGATTTGGGTCGCGCCTAATATCAAAGGTGTCGGCATGCAAAAATTGATTGTCGTCACGGTTGGCACTGCCCAGCACGACGCTAACCGCATCGCCGCGGCAGATGGTAACACCTGCTAGCTCCACATCTTCGGCAGCATAGCGCATGGGTGCACGCTCTACAGGACAGTCATAACGTAACATCTCCTCGACCGCGCTGGGGATTAGTGACGGGGTGGCATGCAGTTCTTCCCAGGCCGCGGGGTGTTGGAGCAGGGCTAGGGTGCCGTTGCCGATGAGATTGACCGATGTCTCGTGTCCCACAACAATCAGCAGCAGGATCATGCTAAAGAGTTCGTCTTCACTGAGCACGTCACCAGCTTCTTCGGCGGCGAGTAGAGAGGAGATCAGGTCGTCGCGTGGTTGAGCGCGGCGGGCGGCAAAGATGGCGCGCAGGTAATTGATGAAGTCTTCCATAAGCTGGCGAGACTTTGCCAGTTTTTGTGCGTTACGTGCACTATCGGGTGTGGGGGCAACGATGGCGTTGGACCAGGCGCGAAAACGGTTACGATCCTTTGCGGGGACGCCTAACAGTTCGGCAATTACAATAATAGGGAGTGGAAAGGCAAAGGCTTCAATCAGATCGGTGCTGCCTTTGGCATGAACTGTGTGAAGGAGCGCATGAGCTACGTTTTCGATCTTGTCTTGAAGTTGCTCAACCATGCGCGTGGTAAAGGCTTTGTTGACCAGTGCGCGCAATCGCGTATGGGTGGAACCATCGGCGTTGAGCATGTGGCGGCTGAGCAGCGTGAGCAGGGGTGGCTCTGCAGGCAGGGCAGAACGCTCTGCCCGCGTCATGGTATTGCGAACATCTTTCACAAAACGCTTGTGGTCGCGCAATACGCTGGCAGCGTCGTCATAGCGAGTGATGAAGCAGGTTGCACCGACGCCATTGCTCGCCACGCGGCGATAGACGGGTGCTTCGGCGCGTAGACGCGCATAAACTTCATACGCTTTGGCCTTGAAGTGCGGGCCAAACATTTCATATCTAGTGGTAGTCGTTTCGTGCATGAGCCAGTGCAAAATTAGTGAGTAGCATTCATCCTGTCGATTGCCTCAGCAAAGCGCGGCGTCTTCATATTATGCAACATTTCGTTCAAGAGGACTTTTCCAAAAAGCAGTTGTCCTTCATAGGACGCCAACGAGGCCCTGTCCGCACTAAGTTGAGCGCGGAAGTCCTTAAGACGTGGAACATCCATGCTCTCGTTGTGTGCCCTGCCGGCGGGCTTTAAGGCTGCCGCAAATTTTAGCATGATCATGGCATAAAACATGTGGCATACCTGCTGCATGAGGAAAAAACGCGCCCGTTTATACTCGTCCAGCGAGTCACCAAAGTACGCTCTTAGATAAATCTCTTCCTGCGCTTGATCTGAAATATAGAAGTTGCCGACGTTTGCCAGATCGACATAACGATCATTTTCAAATGCCGCTTCCCAATCAATGATCCAGATTTTCTGCCCGTCAAAGAGAATGTTGTTGCCGTTGAGGTCATTATGCGAGGAGACCACATCAGTATCGTAGCGCGGATAGGC
>CAMPHP010000745.1 GCA_946885925.1 uncultured Litorilinea sp. | reverse complement strand
AACAGGCGACTAATCCAGCCTGATCAAAACTGATCTAACTGTACCCCCGGTTAATGAAAACTGAATAAGCCAGCACTGAATAATCCAGCACTGAATAATCCAGCGATGTAACGCGTGACGTATGTAGCAGTGAGAAAGTCCCAGTACGGAGAAAGGATTGCTTATGCGTACCACACGAATGATGTTTCTTTCGCTGTTTGTGATTACTCTGCTGATGTTGGTCTCGGCTTGTACCGGCACTACAGGAGTTCCAGCCGGAGAAGTTACCACGGCTGGAGAAGCGGCTGAAACACCCGCGGAGGGGGCTGGTGCCACAGAAGAAGGTGGGGAAGAGGGTGTAGCTACGCCAGTGGCGCAGGAAGGCCAGGCCGCTACGGTGGTGGAGGCTGGCGAACTCACCCCACCCGTTGTCGCCACTCCCTGCACGGAAGGCTCCTGTCCATTTGAAGGCCAGACGGTGACGGTAATTGTCAATACGGCTGGCGAAAAAGGCCCGATCTCTGGCCCCTTCTATGAGGTGCGCGAGGAGTTTGAAGCGGCGACGGGTGCGACACTGGAGATTGTCGAAGTTCCCTTTGCAGAACACTTCCCCAAGCTAATGACCGATCTGACGACCGGCACCGGCCAATATGATACCTCAATTGCAGGTGCTTGGTGGTTGGGCGATCTGGTTGGCGGCGACTTTATCCTCCCCTATAACGACTGGTATAACGATGAGCGCTTCCCGCAGTGGGATATCGAGGATGTACAGCCTGGCCCGCGCAACTTGCTCACCTATGGCGACAATATGTACATGGTGGCGAACGACCATGACGGCCAAGTGATGTACTACCGCCGCGATCTGCTGGAAGACGAAACTCACCAAACTGCCTTCCAAGAGCAATATGGCTATGAGCTTGGCGTACCGCAGACATGGGATCAATTCCGCGACGTGGCTGAGTATTTCAACGGCAAGGACTTGAATGGCGACGGCACCCCCGACAACGGTCTGACCATGCACCTCAAGGTAGGAGGGCAGGGCATGTTCCACTTTATGTCCTTCTCTGCTCCCTTTGTAATTGGGCCGGAGAATCCCACCCATTACTGGTTTGACCCTGAGACGATGACCCCCTATATGGACAGCCCAGGCCATCTGCGCGCGATGGAAACGCTGGTTGATCTGGTTCAGTTTGGCCCGGAGGCGATGCTGGCATGGAGCCTGGGTGAAAGCTGGGACCATTTCCTGCGTGGTGAGGCAGCGCTAACCTTTACCTGGGGAGACCTGGGCGCGCTGGCGCAGCAAGAAGGCAGCCAGGTGCGCGGCAAGACGGGTGCAGCGCCACTGCCAGGTACGATGGAATATTACAACGTCCAAACAGACGAATGGGTGGCGACAGAAGAACCCAACTTAGTCGGCAATACCACAGGCGGTTCCTGGGCTGGCGTTATCTCCAAGTTTTCGGACGCGCCGGAGGCCACCTATTACCTGCTGGCCTTGATGGCAACCCCGGAAAAATCGTTGGTCTACGCTGCACGCGGTTGGGATGGCGTTGATCCAGGACGCTTCAGCCACTATCTACCACCAGACGGCACGGCAAGTATTGACGCTTACCTGGCGGCTGGATGGGATGAAGCCGATATTCGCGACTATACCAAGGCGTATTTCGAGAACTTCAGCGCCGAACTCCAATTGCCTTACCTGCGTATCCCCGGCACTTTTGAATACTGGACAGCACTGGACATTCATCTATCCGAAGCCGCAACCGGCCAGATCACACCGGAGGAAGCCCTTCAGGCAACGGCCACCGACTTCGAGCAGATTACCGATCGTTTAGGGCGCGAACAGCAACGCGAAAGCTATGTAACCTCATTGGGGCTGGGTCAGTAAAACTACTTTGCCAAAAGGCAGCGGGTCGGCTGCTCCGATGCTATGGCAAGGCGGTGTGCACTCAGGCAATGTGGGTGCACACCGCTTTGGCCCAATGCTTGCTAGTAGGTTGTAAAAGTTGAGTGATACCAGGAGTGATGTTGTGGCATACCGCACAAGCACCATCCCGCAAACAATGACCTCACCGAAAACTCGCACCGATTACACGAAAGCTATCTTTCTGTTACCGGCTGTCCTATGGATCATCCTCTTTACACTGTTTCCGCTACTCTATGCACTCTACACGAGTTTCTATAGTTTTCGCTTTGGGCAGCGCAACCAGTTTGTCGGTCTGGATAACTTCCTACGCTTGTTTACCGACCAGAATCTCCACTCAGGGCTGCGCGTGACCTTTATCTTTGTCGCAATCACCATAACAATAGAAATGGTGCTTGGTTTGCTCATCGCCCTGCTCTTGAATCGCGAACTGCGAGGCAAGAACATCCTGCGCGCAATTATGACATTGCCGCTTTTTGCCACACCTGTAGCAATGGGCTATCTGGGCATCACAATCTACTATGAGCAAAACGGTCCTTTGAATCAATTTATACGCTCCCTGGGCGGCGAGGGCGTTCCCTGGCTATCCAGTCCACAGTGGGCATTGGTCGCGGTAATGATCCTGGATATATGGCAATGGACGCCGTTTGTCTTTTTGGTGTCGTTGGCCGCGCTGCAAGGTCTTCCCCTGGATCTGTACGAAGCTGCCGATGTAGATGGCGCATCGAATTGGCAATCGTTTTGGCGCATCACGCTGCCGTTGATGATGCCGACGCTCTGGCTTATCCTATTGCTACGCCTGGTAGAGGCATTCAAAATCTTTGACATTCCCACCAGCCTAACACTCGGTGGACCTGGCCGCGCCACCGAAGTCTACAGCCTCTTTACCTATCGCACTGCCCTACGCTTCTTTGATCATGGCTATGCCGCTGCCCAAGGCTTCCTACTGCTAGTCATTGTCATGACCATCGTCTCATTGCTCTTTGGCCGCATCCGTGACCTATACGAGGGAGGACGGTAGAGTATGCGCCGCAAATCGTTATCCACTGCTGGAAACATTGTGCTCTATGGCGTAATTGCCATCTTGATGTTGTGGGTTCTCTTTCCCTTCTATTGGGCGTTTCTCAATTCTATCAAGCAACCGGCAGAA
>CAMPHP010000744.1 GCA_946885925.1 uncultured Litorilinea sp. | reverse complement strand
GCCGTAGGTCAAATCGGTTAATAGATTGACCAGCAGGAAAGCAAGCACAATAAACAAAACAGTCGCCTGTAGCAGAGCATAGTCTCGCCACTCGATGGCCTGTATGGTCAGCCGCCCCACGCCAGGCCAGGCGTAAATGCTCTCTACAATAATCGCACCGCTCAGCAGATCCCCCAATTGCAGACCCAAGATGGTGACGACTGGTATGAGCGAATTAGGCAGCGCATGGCGAAGCAGCACCAGATAATCGCGCAAGCCTTTCGCCCGCGCCGTCCGCACATAATCCTGATCCAACACCTCTAACAAAGAGGAACGCAAATAACGCGCTAAATTTGCAGCAACACCAATGCCCAATGTAAAGGCAGGTAGAATAATCGATTTCAAATATAATCCTGGGTCATCGAGGAAATCAGGTCGCCCCGATGGGGGTAACAAGCGCAATTCTTGGCTAAAGAGCAAGATGAGCAAAACCAATAAAAAGAAACCAGGCATGGCAAAGGTCAACGCCGAAAAGGTTGTCACAGTAAAATCAAACCAAGAGCCAGGCCGCAGCGCAGCACCGATCCCCAATGGAAACGCAATTACGATGCCGATAATCAGCGAAGCGATTGCCAGTTCGATGGTTGCGGGGATACGTTGGCTAATCATATCGAGGACCGGGTATTTGTTAATGTACGATACACCCAGGTCACCCGCAAAAACATTACGTAGCCAAATTAGATATTGCATCCACACAGGCTGATCCAACCCTAAACGTACTTCTAGGGCCTGCAACTGCTCCGGCGTTGCATTTGGCCCAGCAATAATCTGGGCTGGATTGCCTGGGATAAAGTGAACAATTGAAAAAACGGCAATGGAGACAAGGAACATCACGGGAACCATTTGCCAAAGTCGTTGGAGTGCGTACCGCCCCATCGCTCTATTACTCCTCTATACACTTCAATACACTCTACGCACAACTCTGCCAACAGGGCTAGCGATGGTGCGTTCAACGAGCGTGAGGGGACACTGCCTTATGCAAGCAGCATCCCCTCCATCTCTACAATTCGTTACTCATCCAACCAGGTTTCGCCCAACCAGACCGTACCATCCAAGTCGGTGCGGAAGCCTTGTACATTCTCCCAATGGGCATAGGTGGATTGGCTCCACACAGTGGGGATCGTCCAACCCTGCTCAAACAGGATCTCCAAAGCGCGGTGATAGAGATCCTTACGCACTTCGCGGTCGGTCTCCTCACGCGCCTGGGCAATCACATCGCTATATTCGATGAACCACTCGTCCGTCCGATCCTGAATGCCGAAAAAGCTGCGGAAGGGGCGGCAGCAAGCAGCAGACTCGAAGAGACCGCTGGGATCAACGGATGTATCGCCTGTTGCATGGGAAACAATGGCGAAGTCGCTCGCGAAAAGCAACGGCCAATATTGGGGCAGTTCTGTAGGCACTAATTCTACCTGAACGCCAATCGCGGCCAACTGCTGTTGGTACACCTGGGCTTGATCCAAGTGGGCATCACTTGTGCCACGGATCAACATTTCCACAGAGAAGCCATCAGGATAACCGGCTTCGGCCAAAAGTTCTTTAGCCCGCTCTGGATCATAGGTGTAGTAATCGGTTAGGTCTTCAGCATAGGACCACGACGTTGGCGGGTAGGGCACTGTTACGACTTCGGCTTGACCATGAAAAGCCGTGTTGGCAATCTCCTCGCGGTTAATTGCATAGTTAAACGCTTGGCGCACACGGACATCATCAAAGGGAGGCCGGTTGATGTTCATGAGGAAGGCATAGAAAGAAAATCCAGGAGGCTCTGCGCCCACCACAAGCCCTTCTTCTTCAGCCAAAGCCGCCTTGTCGATCAGGGGCACGTTCAACAACAGATCAATCGTATTGGAGCGCAAATTGACCAAACGGGCCTGGGCATCGGGGATAGCCGTAACCACAATTCTGTCTAGATAAGGATACCCCTCGCGCCAATAATCCTCAAAGCGCTCGACTGTCAGGCTGTCGCCCGGAATCCACTCCACAAACTTAAAGGGGCCTGTACCCACTGGCACAGTGTCAATGGTCTCCAAAGCTTCCTGGGGGAAGATATAGAGACGGGCAATGCCATCCAACTGCGAAGCGGTGCGCTCGCTGTAATTGATGCGTACGGTGTGGTCATCAATCTTCTCCGCGCCGGTAGCAGTCTGGAAACGATCGCTAAGATGATGTCCAAATTCCGTGTTGCGGGCATGATCGACCGCCCAGACCACGTCATCGGCGGTCATCTCGCGGCCATTGTGGAACATAATCCCCTCGCGCAATGTCAGCGTCACCGACAATCCGTCTTCAGACTGTTCCCATGACTCAGCCAGCCACGGCTCGAAATCACCTTCATCGCTAATACGAATTGGCGCTTCAAAGAAAGTAGGCTTGAAGTCAGAATTGGTCACATCAAAATAGGGATGGAACGTCACAAAGTCATCCCCCAACGACATATTGAGCGTGCCACCAACTTTGGGGCCGGTGCTCGCAGCGGCCTCCTCCCCCGCAGCGGCGGGTGCAGCCGGAGCTCCCGCTGGTGCGGCACAGGCTGCTAGCACCAAAACAACGAGCAGCAGCAAACTCCACATTGAGCTACGTCGAAACTGCATAGTTCTCTCCTTATAGATCCTCATAGGTATGGTCTTAATAGGCATGGTCTTAACAGATATGGCATCAACAAACAACGCAACCTTAAATCCAGAACACAAGCAGGAATCAATTGTGTACTGGTTTCAACAGCCTTGTGAAAGCTAGAGCGTGCTTCCTCATAAACAAACCCCAACAAACCCTGTTGTAAGCATTAGGAGAGGACACGCGACGCACAAGCCTATGGCAGCGCGTGCGTTCCTATTCTAATTGGGAACGCGAGTAGAGGCTAAATCAATTAGACAGGGTTAGTGTTCTTGTGGTACTAAGCCCAACAGTTCAATTACTCATCATCCAAACGAAAACGTTGGATGGGCGTGCCGTCTTAGAGAATGGTACAACAGGAGGTACAACAACAAGGAGTACAACAGGGGGTACAACAGGAGCAA
>CAMPHP010000743.1 GCA_946885925.1 uncultured Litorilinea sp. | reverse complement strand
ACTGGATCAAACCTGTTGTGGCTGCCAGAAAAGCCGTTTCCCAATCTCTTGGAGAACTTGCGGCGCATCTTCTTACCCGAAGTCGGTGCATAAAAGAGCGTCGTCAATGCACCAATGCCCAGTCCCACCAGGAGCCATAGCCCTGCTAACGCCCCCACGCCTAGGCTTGTGGCTTGGTCATTGCGATTCAAATTGGCCTGCTTCTTGTTTTTGCCCACATTGCATCTCCATTCTGTTCTATACAATAGAGCGCAACCGGTTGACTCGCGCTATCTTATATCGTTAGTCTCTCACTCATTGGCAACTCATTGAACCGCCTAGCGGTTACACCTAGATTGTGACACATTTTCCGGCTTACTTCAGAAAGCGGCCCTACACTTAGCGCACAAAGGCGAATACTCTCTATCGCATCACCCGAAAGACCAACTCTGTGGGGAAATCAAAGCGTGTCACCTGCCAGGGCTGGCCCGCGATCAACTCAGCAAAGTGGTCAGCATAGTTATCCACCATGCCCTTGCTGCGACCACCCAGGCTGCGTGCGGGAAAGGAGATCACAACCACGGGCGCGTTGATCTGGCCCAACAGCCGCGGGCCAATGCGCTTGTCCAGTTGTTCCAAACAAGGAATCGTCTTGAGCAGCAAAGCCACATCAGCCGCTTGGCTTGGCACGTCCGCCAACAGATTGCATAGAAATGCTTGGCCGCGCCGCCCACTCTGGTGAAAAACAGCGTTGAGGAAATCGATCTGGTCTTGGTAGATGTCGCAGGCATCATAGCGCGCATCTGCCGCCAGTGGCATCCACGGAGCAGCCAGCGGATTGAGACCACACGCAAGATCTAACACGCTGTGGATAGGAGGGAGGTCGGCAAAAATTGTGGCGTAGAACTCATCAAGGAAAGGAAGACGCTCGCGCGTGGAGGCATGGTGAGCCATGATCTGGCGGCAAGCGGCACGCTGCTCATCCTGATCAGTGGCCTGGGTAATCTGCTTGAGCCACTCGGCATAATTCGGACGGTCGGGCAGATAGGCCCCCGCGACTTGGTGCAGTTTGTTACGGGTAGCCTTGACACTCTCTTTGAAGTTGCGTCCTTTTGCCAACTCCGCCGCAGCCACCGCCTCCACCAACCCCACGTCGAGATGGCGATAGTTAGCACCAGCCATCACCGCTGTGACCAGCGCAGCCAGGTCAGGATTCGTTGCCATAAAGCTGCTGGTGCAGCGCCTCCATCAACTGCACCATAAAGCGCAAGTTGTGAATGGTCGCCAGGCGCATATAGGTGGCCTCACTACTCTTATAGAGATGGTGCAAATAACCGCGCGAATAGTGACGGCAGGTATGGCAGGTACAATGTGGAGAGAGGGGCCGCGAATCCTTGACATGTTTCTCATCGTTGATGTAGACAAAGGAGAACCAACGATTATGGGTAGCGCTGGGCTGGGGTGTGGCGTCGCTGAAGATGTAGATACGCCCTTGGCGCGCATCGCGCGTGGGCAAGGCCGAATCAAAAATGCCATACCCCATCTGCGCGCAGATGGCGATGCTGGCAGGATGGCCCACACCGAGCGCGTGCATGGGATATTGGCTAGGTATTAGCCCGCGCGTATAGGCCAACAACTCCACCAACAGATTGCCCTGCCCATCCAAGGGATAACCGCCATAGCCGTAGCCGTCGAAACCGATCTCTAACAAGGCCGAGGCGCAGGCTGCCCGTAGCTCACGCGAGCCGCCCCCCTGGATAACACCAAAGAGCAGTGGGCGCATACCTTCATTCGCGCGCCGCTGGGCCATGTGGCGGTCGAATTCAACACGACAGCGTTTCGCCCAGGCAACAGTCCGCTCTACGGAAATCGCTTGCTGCTCATCGGCCTCATCCACATGGGTACAATCATCCAAGCACATCACCACATCGGCCCCATAACTCAATTGCAACTGCACGCACTTTTCGGGTGTCAGTTGCAATTTGCGGGCGCTACCTTCGGGGCGAAAGATGATGCCATTATCGGTGAGCGTACCATATTTAGCGTTCTGGCGAATCAGCGAATAGGCTTGGAAGCCGCCCGAATCAGTGATGATGGGGTGGGGCCATGCGCTCATGGTGTGCAGCCCACCCAATGCCTGCACAGTGGACGAGCCAGGATGCTGCATCAGGTGAAATGTATTCATCACCAGCCCAGTCACGCCACAGCCCTCAAGGTCGATACTATCTACTGCGCGCACGACACCCACTGTGGCATCGGGCAGAAAAGTAGGCAGGGGCAGTGTGCCGTGAGGCAATTCAAGCGCTGCGGGTGTATCCAAACGCGCTGCCACAGGCTGGGCAACACCCTCACGCGTGCGCGCGGGAACGGTGCGGCTGCGCCGCCGCTCAATAGGCATTCTTAATCACCCGCCGCAACTCGCGTTCAGTCTCGCGCTTGGCAATGGTGTCCCGCTTGTCATGGAGTTGCTTGCCACGCGCTACGCCAATTTCGATCTTGGCCCGCCCGCGTTCATCAATATATAGGCGCAAAGGCACAATCGTCCAGCTGCGTTGTGTCGCCGCCACATGGAGCTCACGAATCTCCTTCTTGTGAAGCAGCAATTTGCGCGGGCGCGTTTCCTCGTGGTTAAAGCGATTGCCCTGCTCATAGGCCGAGATATGCACATTCATCAGCATCGCTTCACCATTACGCACCAAGACAAAGCCATCTTGCAGATTCACGCGCCCCATGCGGATCGATTTGATCTCCGTTCCGGTCAATACCAATCCTGCCTCATAGGTTTCTTCAATAAAATACTCGTGGCGCGCACGCCGGTTGGTCGCCACAGTCCGCGGCCCCACCGGCAGCGATAGCTTTTCTTTTTGCTTTGCCATAATCAATTCAATTCGTTTCAAGTCCCACCGCATCGTTCGCAGCAGGTGACGTGGCAGAAATAGGTACGGAAGTAAGCACAGAGGAAGGCGACAGCAAGTAGTCCAGGGCAGCATCAAGCTGCGGGTCGACCCCAGCCTCAAGCTCTTCATCGCTCACGTTCACCACCAGGTCGGGGGCCAATCCTGTGCCATCAATCGTGC
>CAMPHP010000742.1 GCA_946885925.1 uncultured Litorilinea sp. | reverse complement strand
ACATGCCGCACAAAAGGGAAACAAGCCAGAAACGCTATTTGATTTGCGTCTCACTCCACCCCAGCAATTCTAAATGATAATGCAGTGGAGCCATGCGAAAGACGCGACGACCTGTGCCATAGCGCAGCCTTGTCCACTTAAAATAGTAGCGTTGGATGACAACGCTGGCGGCTTCGGCAACAAACACTAGGCCAATCACGGGCAGGAGTAACCATTGTCCAGTCATCAATGCCACCAAGGCCAGTGTCGCTCCCAGAGCCAAACTGCCAAGGTCGCCCATAATGACTTGAGCAGGGTGGGCATTGAACCAGAGAAAAGCCAGAAGTGCACCCACCATTATGAAGCAAAAAGCCAGTATGTAATACTGCTCCTGCATATAGGCAATAATGCCATAGCTGGCAAAGGCCACCATACTTAGGCTTCCTGCTAAACTGTCTAGACCATCAGCAAAATTAACGGCATTGCTAAAGCCAACAATCACAAAGACGGTAATGGGAATAATCCATAGGCCAATGCGAAAGAATCCCCCTTCATAGGGGCCTTTCATACCAGGGATACCCACAAAATCCCAATGCGGTGGACCAAAATAGAGAATCAAAGCAATGCAAAGGGCAAAGAGAAATTGGAAACTGGCTTTGGCTTTTTCACTGATACCTTCCCCTTTAGCACGTAGCCCGCGGATACCTTCCCAATCGTCAACTGCGCCTAACAGAGCAAATGCCACCATGCAGCCTAACAAGAGTAAGGTGCTTTTCCCTATTAACGTCACGCCCCAAATCTGTGGGATGTTGGAAATACTCGTGGTGAGCAAGACGGGGATGACAATGAGTAACCCGCCCATGGTTGGTGTACCTGCTTTGAGTTGATGCGCGCTTGGCTCCTCAACGCGGATTTGCTTGCCAATTTTCCAGATTTTCAGGCGACGAATCAGTGGTGCCCCCCAGTTCACAGCCACAAGAAAGGTCACTATGCCCAGCAACAAGGCAATCGACACAGAGCGGTCAAAGCCCATACGCGCAGAAATCGTCCAGCTTAGGTTGTTTAGAAAATAGATGATGCTTGCGCCTAGCAACGACCAAAACAACAGGTATAGCCAGGTTTTTGACTTCGCCAATGCTTTTTGTTGCGGCTCTATCATTTCTTAGATCCCTTTATTGTCTTCGCTCTGCATTTATGGCCCATCTCTAAATGTACAAAGGGGTGCGTATCTAGATGCATTTTGCCATAGATACGCTGTTGGTAACAGGAACTTGCAAAAAGATGCCGACCTAAAATCCGAAACAGACCAGTGGATTTCGTGTAAAACAGTTGCCAAATCTCTCCCTTCACTACTAGGGCGAAATGCTCAGCGAAGGACGCTTCATAATCGATCCCTAGTAAAGAAACAACAGTACCTTGACAGATGTTGTACAAATATTCACAATATCTTACATATACTCGCGAGTATCTTGAGTATACTAGAGAGAAAAGAGAACAATAGATTGCTCTCTGCATAAAATTCGAGTATCATGGACAAAATATCTCAAGAGAATGTTTCCATGATTTTGCCAGTGTAACGGCTTGCAGATCATCTGATATGCGCGGGTTGTATGGCTTGGTGGAATTAGAGTTTAAGGAATTTTTGTATATTTGTTGGAATGGTGAGGGAGAACCACCTGAGATGCGCCTTAACCCCGTCTTTCGACTACTTGGTGCGCTAGTCTATGGCTTTATTGGCTATGAGTTGGGGCTTGCTATAACGGGTACGCCCCAACTCACAAACTGGACAGCACCTACAATTTGGGCACCGATGTTTATCGGCGCGCTGCTGGGCTATTATCTTGCCCCGTGGATTGTAATTGCGCCAGCCCAGGCTGCGCGCGACAGCTTGCGTAGTGTTCCGATGGCTGACCTCTTGGCGGGGACCGTTGGTCTCGCGGCAGGATTGATTATTGCTGCGCTCTTGGCCTACCCAATCTCGCGGCTGCCTGCACCGTTTGGCCCTATCTTACCTTTTGTCGCTGTAATTGTCTTTGGCTATTTGGGCGCAGCGGTCTTAGTGCTGCGAAAAGACGATTTTCTCGCCTTGATACGTGGTACATCAGAGAAGACAGAAGCACCGAAAGTCTACTCTGCTCCTCCAAGCAATACATTGCTGCTGGATACGAGTGTCATTATTGATGGGCGGGTTGCCGATGTTGCTGAAACTGGCTTTGTGTTCGCACAATTGGTTGTGCCTCGGTTTGTGCTCAACGAACTCCAATATATTGCGGACTCAGCAGATGCTTTGCGCCGCAATCGCGGTCGCCGCGGGCTTGAAGTGCTGGATCGCTTACAGCAGAACCCAGAGATATCTCTTACCTTTGTTGACAACGATCCCCAGGACGCACAGCAGGTGGACGACAAGCTGGTCAGTCTGGCACGCGAACTCAACGCCGCTGTGCTCACCCATGACTACAACCTAAACCGAGTGGCACGGCTGCAAGGGGTCAAAATTCTTAACATCAACGAACTGGCAAATGCCGTCAAATCGGTCTTCCTCCCTGGCGAGGAATTGCCAATTCGGATTATTCAAGCTGGCAAAGAGATTGGGCAGGGTGTTGGCTATCTAGAAGATGGCACAATGGTTGTGGTTGAAAATGGTCGCCAGTTTCTAAACCAAGAAGTGCTCGTCCAGGTTACAAAAGTGCTGCAAACTAATGCGGGACGCCTCGTCTTTGCCATCCCCGAACCCACTATTGAACAAAACTAACTGAGTAAAACCAGGCGAACAAAACTAGTAGGAGCAATACATGGCGTTGCGTATTTATAATACCCTAACGCGCACAGAGGAAGAATTTGTTACCCTCGAACCAGGGAAAGTCAGTATGTATGTGTGTGGGCCAACCGTCTATTCTGACGCCCATGTTGGTCATGCAATGGCTGCCATCGTCTTTGACATGGTACGCCGCTATCTGATGTACCGTGGCTATGAAGTGCGCTATGTAACCAATTTTACTGATGTGGATGACAAGATCATCCGCCGCGCCAGCAAAACCGGGCAAGATCCGATTGAACTGGCAAATCATTATGCTGAAG
>CAMPHP010000741.1 GCA_946885925.1 uncultured Litorilinea sp. | reverse complement strand
CAACGGCGGGTTCAGGCGATGTGCTGGCAGGTACAATCGCGGGTATGGCTGGGTTGGGTTTGGCCTTTGATGAGGCGGTATGCATGGGGGTATTTGTGCATGGATTGGCGGGAGATTTGGCATCAGCGGAGAAGGGGGAGGATGGTGTAACCGCGCAAGATATTTTGGATGCAGTGCCCTATGCGCTGCGTCTCTGCCGCAATGGTGATGTGGCGCAATACCTGTTGCCGGAAGTCGGATAGGTGAGCTAGCGCGGGGAATCTTCCCGGAAACGTACAGCCTCCGGGAAGATCGTTTTGTTTAGCCGCGACCCAAATAGGCTTGTTGGGTGGGGAGGACAATAGCCTCTAGCACATTGACATGCAGTGGTAATGCCGCCATTGTGACAGCCGTTTGAGCTAGTTCATCCACGGTCATCATCGGTTCGGCATCTTGCGTTTTGCTGCTGGCGGCGCGGCGCTCGGTCAGGACGTTGCCAGGATGGAGCGCCGAGCAGACTACATTGTAATCTCGCCCTTCCAATGCAATGGATTTTGTGAGGCCGACCAATCCATGTTTGGTTGTGTTATAGGGCGCTGCGTTGGGGCGGCACATCTGGGCGCTGATGGAGCCAATGTTGATAATGCGCCCGCCTCCCTGTTTTTTCATAATGGGCATTGCTTCACGGGCACAAAGAAAGGGTCCAGTTAAATTGACCGCCAGAACTTTTTGCCATGTCTCCAGACTTAATTCTTCAAATGGGCCACCATCAAAGGTTCCAGAGTTATTAATGAGCACATCGACCCGACCAAATTCGTCCATTGTGCGGCCAAAGAGTGCTTTGACCTGGGCTTCATCGGTGACGTCAGTGGGTACGACAAGTACCTTGACACCGCTGGAACTGATCTCTTGAGCCGTTTCCTCAAGGTTGGCCTGATTACGGGAGGCAAGAATCAGAGGCGCACCTTCACGCGCAAAGGCGCGCGCCATCCCCTTGCCGATGCCGGTGCCTGCACCAGTAAGTATTGTTACTTTGCCGTCTAGTTGTCCCACGTTCATTCTCCCTTTGCTTTGATGGATAGCTTTCAAGGTTAATTTTCAAAGATAGATACTCGTCGCTGAGAATTAGGATCCGATTGTGTTCAGGTCGGCAACTTCTTGCTCGGTCAACTCTAGATCCAGCGCTTCCAGATTTTCCTTGGCATGGACAGGGTTGCTCGATTTGGGGATGGTGATCACCATCGGTTGGCGTACGAGCCACTGGATGGCAACCTGTGCCGGGGTGACATTGTGGGCCTCTGCGATACGCCTAACTACCGCGTGCTCTAAGACATCATGCTTCAGCGGCGAATAGGCCGTCAGGGCAATGCCTTCTCTTTGACAGAGCGCCAACATCCCATTTTTCTCTGGCTCTCGGCGCAGCAGATTATAGAGGACTTGGTTGTTGACAATTGGGCCATCACATAGGCGCATCGCTTCTTGAATCTGCTCAACATTGAAGTTGCTCACACCCACGCGCTTGACACGACCATCAGCGAGCAATTCATTGAGACCGCGGAAGGTATCCTCCAACGGGATTTGGGGGTTGGGCCAGTGGATGAGGTAAAGATCGATGGCGTGTACATCAAGACGGCGGAGACTGCCCTCGGCGGCTGTGATGACATCCTTGGCGTGCAAGTGTTCGGGTGCGACCTTGGTGGTGATGAAAATCTCTTTGCGGTCAAAAGCCTTGATAGCTTGGCCCACTATCTCTTCACAGTGGTTCTTGCCATAGGACTCGGCAGTATCAATATGGGTATAGCCCATGCCGATGATCTCGCGCATCGTGGCAATGGCTTCTGCATCCCGGCTGTAATCCGCCGTTGAGCCCCCTCCATACGACCAAGTGCCCAAACCAAGCACAGGTAAGCATGTGCCATCAAGCAATGTAACTTGTCGCATTATGTTCTCCTTCTAAATAGCTACTAGCTTCTAAATAGCCGCTGAATAGTCAGTCTCATGCAAGGAAGGTGCTAGAACTTGGGTTGGAGCGTGATTTTAACAGGATCACTTCCTTGTAAGAAATCAAAGTCTGCACCTTGGGGCGCTTGGGTAACATGGCGCAGATAGAGTTGACCATAGCCGCGGCGATAGGCGGGTGTGGGGGGCTGCCATTGGGCGCGGCGGCGCGCTAGTTCTGCCTCGTCTACGTGGAGATGCAGGCGACGGTTGGCAACGTCTAGTTCAATCTCGTCACCATCTTGCACGAGTGCCAGGGGGCCACCAATGGCGCTTTCTGGGGCTACGTGAAGGACGATGGTGCCATAGGCAGTGCCGCTCATACGCGCATCGGAGATGCGTACCATGTCGCGCACCCCCTGTTGCAAGAGTTTCTGCGGAATGGGTAGATTGCCAATTTCAGGCATCCCCGGCCCACCGAGAGGGCCACTGTTTTGCAGCACCAAGACACTATCGGGGGTGACGGGCAAATCGGGTGCGTTGAGCCGCGCTCGTAAATCATCTACATCGCGAAAGACGACAGCCGTGCCACGATGTTGGAGTAGGGCAGGGGTGGCGGCGCTATGCTTGATGACTGCACCATCGGGAGCCAAGTTGCCGCGCAGGATGGCAAGCCCGCCTTCAACTTGCAACGGGTTATCCAGGCTGCGAATCACATCGCTGTTCTGAATCTCGGCATCTTGGACATTTTCCGCCAAGGTGCGACCTGTGACCGTTGGCGCGTCACCGTGAAGCAGGGGAAGCAGTTGGCGCAGGATTGCCGGAATGCCACCGGCATAAAAGAGATCCTCCATCTGATACTTGCCTGAAGGGCGTATGTTAGCAATTACTGGCGTGCGGCGGCTGATGGTGTCAAAGAGATCGAGCGGCAGTTCAATGCCTAGCCGTCCGGCGATTGCAGGAAGGTGGACAACGGCGTTGGTGCTTCCTCCCAGTGCACAGAGCAAGGTAATGGCATTTTCAAACGCTTGCTGCGTGAGCAAGGTAGAAGGGCGCAGACCGCGGCGCACGACATCAACGGTGGCGCGCCCTGTCTGTTCCGCTAGGCGTATGCGCCGCGCATCTACTGCGGGTGTGGCACCTGTAC
>CAMPHP010000740.1 GCA_946885925.1 uncultured Litorilinea sp. | reverse complement strand
AATTTTCCACGGGAGGCAACTGTGCAGCGGCATCAACCAATACGGGCAAACCGTGGGCATGAGCAATCTCAATAAACTGTTGCAGTGGTATATCACCAGGACCGCTCATCCCGCCCTGCGTCCAGAAAGCAAACGCAGTGCGCTCGTTGATCGCACCTTCCATTTCTGCCGGATCGGTATACTCTGGCGTGCCGATCTCCACCATCTTCACCCCGACCGAACGCACCGCATGGTCATAGCCATTGCGATGGGCCTTGTGGACAACCACTTCGTTCTTGAGTCCGGTGAGATCTGGCAGTTGCTTAGCCAACTGTGCGTCTTTACCAACGATGCATGCAGCCGTTGCCAAGACCAAGCCTGCCGCTGCGCCCGTGGCGACAAAAGCAGCCTCATTGTGGGTTAGTTCGGCAATACGCCGCCCCACGGCACTTTGTAATTCATCAATGTCAACGTGCGAAGTCGCTGCGTCGGCCATTGCAGCGACCACTTCCGGCGGCATGATTGAGCCTCCCAGCCGAGTATACGTGCTCAAGGCATTGATGAGCGGACGCACCCCTAAAGCTGTATAGTCCATGAGTTACCTTGCTTCTATTGGTTTGCTAGTGGTTGGCGCAAGACGAACAAGCGAGACAAACAAACGAGACAAACAACATAGTCAAGCAAATGAACGAATCCAGACTCAGGGTTATCCCTTGATCCCTGACATGACAATCCCCTGGACGAAGAAGCGTTGGCCGAGGAAGAAAATGATGATGATTGGCAACATGGAAAGGATACAAGCCGCCATCAACATATGCTGCATCGGTTCGCCACCCACGTCGGGAACTGTGTTGAAGAACTGCAAACCCACTGCGACCGTAAATTTCTCTGGCGAGTTGAGGTAGATCAATGGCCCCATGAAGTCACTCCAGAGGCTAATGATCATGATAATGCCCAGCGTCGCCAAAACCGGCTTACAAAGCGGGAGCAAGATTGACCAAAAGATGCGGAAATAGCTAGCTCCATCAATCAAGGCAGCTTCATCTAGATCACGCGGCAGCGAGAGGAAGAATTGGCGCATGAGAAAGATGGCAAAGCCACTGCCACCAAACCATAGCGGCACCCACAGCGGCAACAAGGTATTGATCCAGCCTAGACGGTGGAACAACACAAACTGAGGGATTAACGTTACTTGAGCCGGGATCATCATCGTTGCCAACGTGATCATAAAGAGCAAGTCACGACCCCGGTAGTCAAAGCGAGCGAACGAATAAGCCACCAACGAAGCGGTGATGATCGTTCCGGCAGTCCCCAAGACGACAACGATCAGGGAATTCAATGCCCAAGTCGTGACAGGAATGCGCGAAATGTTGAAAACATTGACATAGTTAATCCATTGGAAATTTTCAGGGATCCACGTTGGTGGAAAGCGGAAAAGATCCGCCGGGGTCTTGAGTGAACCCATTAGCGTCCAAAAAAGAGGAAAGCCGAAAAGCACACACAAGGCGATGACAAGTACATAGAGGAAAAACCGATTGGGCTGAAATTTGAAACCACGCGCACTGGTTCGCGGTGCGACGCTAGGTTGTGCAATAGTAGTCTGTGCCATTGCAGTAGATCTCCTTCCTTAATTACCTTCGTAATGCACCCAGCGTTTCGAATATTGCACCTGGATCCAGGTAAAGAACATGACGATAACAGCCAAGACCCAGGCCAACGCACTGCCATATCCCAGCCGGAAGTATTGGAAAGCTTCGGTATAGATATGGAGCGCAAAGAACCAGGTTGCATACGACGGGCCACCCTTGGTTGCCACCCACGCAGTTGTAAAGACGTTGAGCGCACCAATGATTGCCAACACCAAATTGAAGAAGATGGTAGGTGTCAAGAGGGGTAGCGTTACATTCCAGAATTTTCGCCACGCCCCCGCACCGTCTATCTCCGCAGCTTCATATAACTCTTGGGGCACACCCTGCAACCCTGCCAAGAAGATGAGCATCGTATTGCCACCCACAGCAGCCCAGACATTGATCATGATCACCGAATAGAGTGCCGTGTCGCGTGACGACAACCAGTTGGGCGGGTTTTCCATACCCAGGTCGCGCAGGATCATATTCACTGGCCCCATTCTGGGCTGGAGCAAAAAGGTCCAGACCACCGCCAGAGCCACCGCTGGAATCAGATGGGGAACGAAGAAGATCGTTCTATAGATGTTCGTGCCCTTTAACTTCTGGTTGAGCAGAGAGGCCAAGAACAACGCACCAAAAATCGCCGCGGGCACATAGACAAGGGCAAAGGCAAAGGTGCGCCCGAGTGACGGCCAAAACAGATCGTCCTGGTTAAATGCACGATTGTAGTTAGCCAGCCCTAACCAATCGGGGGAACCAATCACCTCAAAGCTGGTAAAGCTGTAGTAAAACGATGTTAAGATCGGCCCCACCCAGAAGACGATTAGGCCAATAACCCACGGCAACGCAAAGACATAGCCCCATAATGCACGCTGGGTTTGGAACTTAGTCTTGGTACCGAGTAGTCGCCCCAGCAAACTAGGGCTAGATGATCTGGAAACATTGAGCTGGTTTTGTGCAACAGCCATCGCTCTCTCCTCTCATATAAGGTTCACAAATACCTTATTACATACACCTAACCAAAAAACCTGATTACACATACTGAGTCACGCGTACTGGCTTCATTACGGGTATTTGTGAATGCCCTGTCGCCGGAGCGTTGAACTCCGGCGACTTTCCAATACGATTAACGCCGGATCTAACGCCGGATCGACCAGTACTCTGCGGGGGCTTCCTGCCATTTCGGCAGGCTCATGCCGTTGGAGTCAAAAACAATCTGCCCACCGCGTACTGTTAACATACACTCTAACTTCTTATCGCCGCCCATTGTTGCGCGACCACAATCCACAAAGCCGAAATCGCCGTGCTCCAGCTTAAAGACGGCAACATCGGCCTCTGCCCCGACCGACAAGTTTCCCAACTCCGGGTGACCAATCTCATTGGCAGGTGTCACGGTGGAACGATAGATTACCTCTTGCAGCGGCACACCGATATTGAGGATCTTGTTCATGGTCGTCTGC
>CAMPHP010000739.1 GCA_946885925.1 uncultured Litorilinea sp. | reverse complement strand
ATTGCGATAGTCCAATAGGCGCAAGCGTTGCTTACTTATTTTCTTACTTAAGGTGATTACTACAGGTCAACGTCCAACAACACCTTAGTTCCCTGGAAGATATAGCCATCATAGCCAAGTTCCATCGCATCAGCTTGTAGCTGGTGAATCTTCTCAATCGGCCAATCCCATGGCGCGCCACCTCCCTGGATGATCGGGTAGGCAGGCGTGCTAGGCGGCAGCAGCAACTTGGACTTTGCCATATCAATCTTCACAAAGTCGCGCAAGGGAACGTTGCGATACTCACAATCCGGCTCGCCCAAGGCAAAATCAGCGATGCTGTTGGGCAATTTGAGGCTGGCATAGCCCGAAACACGATAGACAATCTGGAGTGCCTGCGCCTCACTCAATTGCGGGTAGAGCCCCATCAAGACCTGCGCCCAGACCGCCAGCGTCTTCATGGGGAAGATGTCCAGATGCGACAGCAAGGGGCTAGAAAAGTCCGAGAACTCGTTCCAGCGGGTCAAGTTATGTCCTGCCAAGATAGCGAGTGAGGCCGGATAGGTATCCACCCCAAAGATGAAGTTGTCACCTGCCGCCTTGTGCACAGCATCGCGGAAACGGCTAACATTGCGAACGAGCACATCCGAACGGAAGCGGAACCAATCCATTACACCAGGGCGGAATCCCAAGAAGTGAAAGAGATCAAACGGCCCCAGGTCGCTCTCGGCAATTGAGGTCAACTGCACGGAATCAAGTTGCTTGACGCGACTAATAGCGTGCTGAATGTCTGATTTCATCGCCGCCATGTCATAGCCCAACTCGTTCGCCACGCCGACCCCTTCTGGACGCATATCCAGGAAGAGACCGCGCGGATAGCTGGTCATGGGATAGCGCGCATGGGTGACATCAACACCTTCCACGCCGTAGGCTGTTGCCATGTGCGTGTAAAGCGCCTCATACCACTGGTTATTCTCCTCCAAGTAGGGAGAGAACATCAGCACGTCAAAGTCATTGGCCGTATACATACCAGCCAATAGCCAAACATCCAATCCGGCGGCGTGGGCCATCTCAATCGCTTTGCGTAACTCTGCCTCGTTGTGTCCTTGTCCCACATGAGGCCCCACCGATTTCAACGCCGAATCCAACTTGGTCGTAGAAGGCTGCCCGTCTAGGTGTTGGGCCAAAAGGCTGCGTACTCGTTCCGGCGTGGGAGGGACCCCATCAAAGGGACTCTTCTCCAACACCTCTGGTGGTAATTCGCCGTTGAACGAAATGATGACCCAGTTCAGCCCGATCTTCTCGCGCAGTGCTTCAAGATAACCGGGGTTGTTGACAATTGTCGATGACCCCAAATAGAGGCCCACTCGCGGCGTTTTGCTCATAGCCGATCTCCTGCTCTTTGGACTAGCTGCTCGTAAAGGCTAGTTAGTATGTTCATAAACGCTTATTTTAAGTCAAAGTCCATCAACATGCGCGTGCCCTGGAAGATATAGCCATCATACCCCAGTTCCAGCGCATCGCTCATTAGCTGCTGTACAGTTGGCAACGGCCAATCCGATGGTGCGCCACCCCCTTGGAGGATTGGATAAGCTGGCAACCCTTCAGGCAAATAGAGTTTAGCTTTCGCCATATCGATACGCACAACCTCGCGCAGAGGGACATTGCGAAATTCAGAATCAGGTTGGCCCAGCGCAAAGTCTGCAATATTGTTGGGCAAGCCTAGATCAGCATAGCCTCCAAAGCGGTACGCCAGTTGCAAAGCCTCTGCCTCTGGTAGTTGTGGAAACCAGCGTTGGAGCCATTGCGCCCATGCTACCCACGTCCTCATGGGGAAGGCATCGACATGCGAAAGTAGCGGGCTGGCAAAGTCCGAGAACTCAGCCCACCGTGTCTGGTCATGCCCCGCAAAGAGCGAGAGTGATGCAGGGTAGTTATCGGCCCCAAAGACAAAATCAGCGCCCGCTGCCTGATGCACCGCCGAGTGGAAACGCTTCATATTGCGGGCGATCAGGTCAGCCCGAAAGCGAAACCAATCGAGCAAACCGGGGCGCAAGCCTGTAAAATGCAGCGCATCCAGCGGCCCCAGCGTGCTGGTTGCCAGGGTAGTCAACTGCTGTGGCGTCAACTCCTTGAAGCGAGTGAAGGCATGGCGAATATCGGCTTGCATGGTTTGCATATCATAGCCGAGTTCAGCAGCCGCCTTGGCACATTCCGCACAGCCACACAGGAATATCCCGCGCGGCAGGCTGGTCTTGGGATAGCGGGCATGAGTGATGTCGATCCCTTCGACACCATAAGCCGTTGCCAGATGGGTATAGTAGGCCTCGTACCAGCGGTTATTCTCTTCGTTGCCTGGACAAAACATCAGCATTTCATGGGCTGTGTACATACCCGCCAAGAACCAGACATCTAAGCCCGCGGCATGACACATCTCAATCGCCTTACGCATGTCTGCATCTTTTTGCGCGTTGCTCGCACTCACATGCGGCCCTACCGACTTGAGCGCAACGTCTAAATCATCTGTACAAGGCTGCCCGTCGATGTGATAGGCCAGGAGTTGGCGGACTCGTTCAGGCGAAGGGGGAACACTATCAAAGGGACTGTAGGCCAAGACCTCTGGCGGCAACTCTCCGGTAAACGTGAGAATGACCCAGTTCAGCCCAATCTTTTCGGCCAATGCCTCCAGGTAACCGGGATTCCGTACAATGATCTCCGGGTCTAGATAGAGACCCACGCGCGCACTTTTGCTCATGACCAATCTTCTACTTTCGTTTATCTATCTGTCCATTAATTCGGCTCAGATTCAATACAACTCTGTCACCCCGTAGGGGTCTCTCTGCTGTTATGCCCTCAGAGAAACTCCTACGGGGTGACAGGGCGTACGTCGCTCTGGACAGAAAGCTGGTAGCAACTTGGATTATTACTCGATCTGTGGTCTTGCTACGCCATAAATCAGATAGCCGTTGACCAACAACCCACCATCCACGGGGATGACTTGGCCTGTGACATAGCTCGATTCGTCTGAAGCTAAAAAGACCGCAACCGACGCGACCTCGCTGGGCAACCCAGTGCGCCCCAGCAAGACTCGTTC
>CAMPHP010000738.1 GCA_946885925.1 uncultured Litorilinea sp. | reverse complement strand
TCTGTACAGACACTAAATCATCTTCAGGCCTTTGGTCGTAGCGGTTTGTGCAGTATCAACTTGGTTGCTTGATACGCGATGGCCTAGACCAGCCCCCCTCGTGGGGGCTTTGTCTGCTGGCCGGAGGCTTTAACCTCCGGCATAAGCAATGATAATGACTACTAAAAATTGACACGAGACGAAACGATTGATATAACTATCTATCATATCGTTTCATTGTGGATCCCGTAGTTATTGGGGCATCTATAGAGGCAAGGACGTTTTATGACAGATGAGCAAATTCTTGCCCTAGCGGGTCAATTGTGGACAGAAAACCCAAGCAACCTATTTACCATGGAGCGGTTAGCTGAGGTGACAGGCGTTTCACGCGCCACACTCTATCGTCGTTTTGGCAGCCGCGAGGCAATCCTGCAACGCCTTAAAGACGAACAAGCTATCGACGCGCAAGCGTTATCACGCCCCGATATTCCCGCACGCATCATGCGTGCAGCGCGTTTGCTCTTCAGCCGCTATGGCTTAGAGGGTGTGACGATAGAACAGATCGCCCAGGAAGCAGGGGTCGGCACTGCCACAATCTACCGTCATTTTGGCAGCAAGGAAAAGTTAGTTGAGGCCTTTATTCGAGCGAGCAGGCCGCGCCAGTTGCTGCAGAGCTTCACTGTGGGCGAACCGAGCGATCTGGAAGCCGATCTCGTCGCACTCGCCACGACGATGTTGGAATTCATTGACGAGAGCCAGGATCTGATCCGGCTCACGCTATTTGGAAGTCAAGGTAGTGAACCCTTGTTGGAACAACTGCGCGCAACGCAGGGGCGCACTGTCACCACATTGGCTAACTACCTTGCAGGCCACATGGAAAAGGGCAATTTGGAACAGGGCGACCCCTTTGATCTAGCCCTGGCTTTTACTGGCATGCTGTTTGGCCTCGTCTTTGTCGGCGCTCATTATTACGACCATCCGGTCACAGACACAAAATACGTGGCACAGTTGGTTACACGGATTTTCCTAAATGGACTGGCGCAACATCATTCACAGCAAATGGAGAAGCATCCATGACCGCTATCACACTTCCTTTTCGTGCTATACGTGCAAGTGATCTACCAGAGGTAGGGGGCAAAGGTGCAAATCTAGGCGAGATGACCCAGGCTGGATTTCCCGTGCCGCCTGGTTTTTGTATCACTACCACAGCGTTCCGCCAGTTTATGCAGGCTGGCGGGCACGCTGAAGAGATCTATCAGAGCCTAGAAATGCTCGCCCCCGACGATGTAGAGGGTGTGCGGCGGGTGGGCCAACAGATCCGTGCCAAACTGTCGGATGTGCCACTGCCAGAAGATATCGAGTGTGCCATTGTCGCGGCATGGGAAGAGCATGGAACAGACGACGCCTATGCTGTGCGCTCCAGCGCGACTGCCGAGGATTTGCCTGATGCTTCCTTTGCAGGCCAGCAGGACACTTTTCTAAATGTATATGGCAAGCAAAAACTGTTGGAGGCGGTGCGTGCTTGCTGGATCTCGCTCTTTACGGATCGTGCTATTCTCTACCGTGCCCAGAATCATTTCTCCCATCGCGATGTTTATCTCTCGGTAGTGGTCCAACGCATGGTCTTGCCTGAAGTTTCGGGCATTCTTTTTACTGCTGACCCCGTTAGCGGGCATCGCAAGATCATGTCAATTGATGCCAGTTATGGATTGGGGGAGGCACTCGTCGCCGGTTTGGTTTCGCCTGACCTCTATAAGGTGGACAAGCGCAACCGCACCATTGTAGAGGTGCAAATCGGGGATAAGCAGCTGGCGATCCGCCCACAACCAGGAGGCGGCACCTATCAGGAGCGATTGGAAGGAGCAGCCCGTCACGAGCGGGTTTTGAGCGATGCCCAAGTGCTGGCGCTTGCTGATATGGGTGTGCGCGTCGAAGAACACTATGGCAAGCCGCAGGACATCGAATGGTGTATTGCACAGGGAGAAATTTATCTTGTCCAGACGCGGCCTATCACGTCACTTTTCCCACTGCCAGAACCAAGACCGTTGGACGACGACTTGCATGTTTACTTCAGCCTTAGCCATGCACAAGTGATGACCGATCCCATGCCGCCGATGGGCATCTCCTTTTGGCGATTGCTCTTCCCTTTCGGCAAAGGCAAAGAAATCCTGTCCGGCAATCCGTACGTCACCAGTGCCGCCGGACGCTTGTACATCGATCTAACGCCACTGCTGCAAGTGCCCAGGATTGGCCGCGGCGTGCCGAATGTATTGAAAATAGCAGATGTGTTAAGCGCCCAGGGGGTTCGCACGGTGGCGGAGCGTGCTGAATTTGCCCCGGCTGATTCATCTGGTCGCGCCCGCCTCTCAACTCTTGCCAGATGGTTGCTCCCCATTCTCTCTAAAGTAGTGATGCGGCTTTGGTGGCTGCCGCCGGAGGGAGCCACCGACCATCTGCTGGCGTATATTGACCAGTATGTTGAACGCACGCGGGCGCAGCTTGCGGCAGTACCCGCAGGCGCGCCACGGGTGCGGCTGGCACAGCGGCTACTTGTAACGGTTTTCCCGAAGATGGTAATGCGAATGCCACCCTATTTGGGTGCCGGTATTATAGCAAAGCTGCTGCTTGGTCGCCTGACGCATGGGCTAGACAATCAAGCGCAGATCACCGATGACCTAGATGCAATTGGCCGTGGCTTGACTGGCAATGTAACGACTGAGATGGATCTGATGGTCGGCGATCTAGCCGATATTGCGCGACGCTCACCGGCCTTGGTGAGACACCTGAGCAAAAGTGATGCCAAGACCGCGCTGGCAACTGCACATACAATACCGGGTGGCACAGAGTTTATGGCCGCATGGGAGCGCTTTATGCATCGCTATGGGATGCGCGGCCCTTCCGAGATCGACATTAGCCGACCTGGCTGGTCAGAGGAACCGGCTTCATTGTTACAGGTGGTCATTGCCAATCTGCAACACGAGGCACCGGGGGAACACCGTGCCAAACAGGCGCGGCTTGCCGAAGCTGGCGCAGCTGCAGGTGCTCGCCTGGTGGAGGCGGCGCGGCAAGGCCCACTGGGGGAGATACGCGCACGTCT
>CAMPHP010000737.1 GCA_946885925.1 uncultured Litorilinea sp. | reverse complement strand
CAGTAACACCGCTACGCCCCACCTCTCTATACTCCTTGTTGCGCGTGGATGTCGTGGCCTAATTGATCTGAGCAGTCGTTTCTCTATGTACTTATACCCAATTCATTGGACTCGTCTTCAGGTGCGACGTTGTCTTACTGGCCTGATGCAGTGGCTCGCGGTGCTCGTTCTGCTGCTTTATGGTTTCCTTGCAACAGAGCCCGCCACGGCTGCTCCCTCCGCCACAGCAAACCCTGCGCCACTCACCCAGGGGACCACTGTCGAACGCTGGGTCGATGGCACATTCGGCAGTGATACGATAGAAAACGACGATGAAGAGCTAGTGGCGAATAACTGTACCCGCCAGGTCATTCCACCGGAAAACGAGGAAGACGAAGAAGAGTACGTCTATCACTCCTGTGCAACGATTGCCCATGCTCTTTCCATCGCTAATCCAGGCGATGTGATTCGAGTGGCACGCAAAGCTGAGATTCTAAACCCGCTAGCCGTCGTAGCCTATTCTGAAAATCTGTTCATTGCCAAGAAAGTAACCCTCATTGGCGGCTATGCACCAGGCTTTGGGGCGCAGATCGAGCCACCACGCGATTCTGTTCTGAATCCAACCGTGATTCACGGCACAATCCAAATTTATGGAGCAACCGCCGCTGCCTATCCCCAAGGCTTCCCCTCTGAATTCACGGACGCGGAGCCACCAATGGAGGTACGGCTGGAAGGATTGCATGTAGCCTGGAGCAGCGGCATTTCGATTCAGTCAGCCGCAGTCTCCTTGAATGCATTCCTGTACAGACCCGCCAACCGCGTTCATGTCGAGTTGCAGTCAATGGTGGTACGCAACAACAGTAGCAGCGGCATCTATATCACTGGCGATCGCAATAAACTAACCGTCAGCGCAAGCAGCATTCACAACAACTCCGCAATCACCGGCGGTGGTATCTATGCCACGGATCGCAGCCTAGTCAACCTGGGTGAAGGCACAATCATTCATAATAACAGTGCCACGAACGGCGCGGGCCTGGCTGCCAGTAATGCGCTTACCATTACGACCAGCGGCGGCGTTACGATTACAACCAATACGGCAGCGAGTGGCGGCGGTGGCATCCATGCCAGTAGCAGCCGCCTAAACGTTGGTTCCGGCACGGTCATTCTTGCCAACGCTGCTTCCTATGGCGGAGGCGTCTACCTGGCTAGCGGCAGCAATATCCTCTCTGGTGCAACGATTAACAGCAATACGGCCACGACCGAAGGTGGCGGAATTTATGTCACGGGCGGCGCGCCTACACTTGAGAATCTAACAGTCACCCAAAACAGTGCTGCGACTGGCGGAGGTCTCTTTTTAACCGAACTCAGCGGCGGTTCCTTGAGCGCTTCCGACATCCTCACCAATACGGCTATGTATGGTGGTGGCTATTACATTAACGCTAGCGCTAAGGCCTTTACGGCCTCCTCGTTGCTCGTCCAGGCCAACAAAGCCAGCCAAGATGGCGGTGGGGCCTATGTCTCATCTTCCACCAACACCACCGTTAAAGGCCACACCTTTAACGCCAATCACGCCGATTTTGACCAAAACAGCAGCGGCAATGGCGGCGGGCTTTATGTAAAGAGCAGTGCTGTTGCATTAGATGGCAATACATACAGCCTCAACAGTGCCTATGATGGCGGTGCGCTCTACATAGACACCAGTCATAGCACCACATCGCGCGGCGACAGCATGACCAACAACAGCGCGCGGCGCAATGGCGGTGGCATTTATCTAAACGGCAATAACGGGACAAAGCTGATTGGACCCGAACTCATCACCAACCAGGCCGCAGGGCAAGGGGGTGGTCTCTATAGCACAGCCAACCCCAACACCAGCATCGGCGCGCCAACACTACGAGGTAATAGTAGCGGGGGCGCGGGCGCAGGGATCTACGCGCTCAACAGCACGTTGACCTTTACAGGCTCGGCGCTGCTCCAAGATAACATTGCCCAAGCAGAAGGCGGTGGCGCTTATCTTGGCAGTGACACACTGCTTACCTTTGAGAACTTCAACATGCAAGGCAACCAAGCGACTCAGGGGGGCGGCTTCTACGCCGATGGGGGACGCTTTATAGCCACAGGGGCCACCAGCTTTCTCAGCAACAAAGCCACCAGCGGTGCTGGCGGTGCGCTCTATCTCAAGGGCGATGGCAGCACTACGACAACGGTGCAACAACTCTTTGCACAAGGTAACGAAGCACCGAATGGCGGTGCCTTTTATGGCGACAGCGTGATCTTGACCCTCGGCACGGTCAACCTGACCGGCAACAAGGCGAATAGCGGGCAGGGGGGCGCGGCCTATTTCATTAATTCCCAGGTAACCTTTACAGGCGCGACAGATCTCATTGATAACATTGCTGGTCTTGATGGCGGCGGCATCTATGCCTCTGCCACTGCGCTTACCTTTAAGAGTATCGCGCAATTTATGGGCAACCGCGCCCAGGGTGGTAGTGGCGGCGGTGTCTATCTGACAGCGGATTCCGGCTTAACGGCTACCTTTGGCGTGGCGACCTTCTTCGAGAATGTGGCTTCTCAACATGGCGGCGGCATCTATGCCAACACCGTAAGCGTGTCGGTCTCGCCAACAACAAAGTTTGAGAGCAACAGCGCCCAAGGTGGCGACGGTGGTGGCTTCTATATCACCGGCTCATCGCTTTCACTGAGTACAGTCACCTTGAAAAGCAACCGCGCCTTTGCCAGTGGCGGCGGCGGATTCTTATCCAGTGGCAATCTCAGCCTCTCTAGCGACACCCTCATTGATGACAACAGCGCCTCTGCCAGTGGTGGCGGCATTGCGACCAGCGAGGCCTCCAATGTGCTGGTGGATGACACGCTCTTCACCAACAACCGCGCCAGCAATGATGGCGGCGCGCTCCACCTCACCAACAGCGTGCTGACGGTGCAAAACGGTGTCAGCTTTACAAGCAACAGCGTAACGGCTGGCCGCGGCGGAGCCATCTATGCCAACGGTGGCAGCACCAACTTAGCGAGCGCAACCTTTTCCAAGAACAAGGCAGGCAATGGCGGCGGTGCGCTGCATATCACTACGGGCACATTCAG
>CAMPHP010000736.1 GCA_946885925.1 uncultured Litorilinea sp. | reverse complement strand
AGAATATGATACCGTGCCTAGAGCAGCACTACCTGCATCCTTCCAGGGCAAGAAATTTTTCCCCTGGTATTGCGAAGTGGTTTCTGGCGGTCACGATCATATTATCGCCCCGCCCACAGTCACACCGGGGGTTGCAGTCGGTGCCTATCTCTTTGAGGTGGATTGGCAGCACCGAGCCGATGATGATGCGCCCTCTCCCTTTACCTTGAAGGCTGATGGCAAGCCAAGCAACTGGAAATTCTTTTATCTGGAACACAATTCGACAATATTTCGCTTTGTCGAAGATGGCTCAGGCCAGGTTTCCCCTGAATATTCTGGGTCTTTTTTGGGCTGGGAGGATTGGTTTACCTCGTTTTACATTGGCGGACCCCGAGACAGCACAGAAGAATCGCGGAACATGCGCAAAGGCAGCCCCATCCACGGCAGATTTCTTTCGGCCAGGTTTGATCAAGAAAAAAACGAATTCGAGGGAGGCGTTTGCTTCTTTGCGCCAATCGGGCTTTCGGGTCAGGCTCTGGTTTTGCCCCAATACGGCTATAACCGCAAGGATGACAACCCGCTGATTACCCACGCCCACCTGCGTACGTTGGCCTTGTGTTATCTAGATGAGGAAGAAGATCCTGACTGGTCAATTTCATACCTCTTTGCGAAGCTGGAGATGGAGGAGCCAGAGCTAGATCTCCCCTTGGCGCATCTTGCTGATCTGACAATTCGCTACAATCTAAAACGGATTGCCAACGTGCCGGAGGGAGAACGAACGCCGGCCGCGCGGGCATATCTTGAGAAAGCGCAGCAGTTTTATCGGGAGATCGCCGAATGGCTTGAGCACGCCCCACCGTCAAATCCGACAGGCCACCTTACCCATGATCTGCGACGGGTCATGCAAGAAGCCTTTGAGCGGATATTGGGGGAAGTGGATTAAGGTAGTACCCGCCAAACCAGTATAGAGTGCGTAGACCTTGAGCCAACCTCTTGACTGTGGTAGAATCCATGTTCACCTATGTCAATACGTAACTTGCCCTTCTACCTGGGTATTCTTTCACTGATCGGTTTGGCTTTTGGGGTTGGATATATCAGCTATCCACTGTTGCACGGCGCGCCAGATGGCGTCACTGTGCCGGTAGATGTGCTACCGGTTGATGAAATCCCAGGCCAAAATATGGGGGTTTATTGGGACGCGTGGCAGATCTTGGACCGCGACTTTTTTGGTGCCAAACCCGATGCCACTGCTCGCACCTATGGTGCCATTCGTGGCATGGTCGAAAGTTTTAATGATCCCTACACCTATTTTGTCGAGCCACAGCCGCGCGAATTGGAACGGGACGAGCTAGCAGGACGCTTTGGCGGCATTGGTGCCAATATTGAACTAACGCCAGATGGTTATGTTTTGCGTCCTGTATCGGGATTAGCCGCGGCAGGGGCGGGTGTTTTGGATGGGGACTTTCTGCTCCGGGTGGATGACCAGGAGATTACGGCGACGATGAGCCTGGACGAAATCGCCGCCTTGGTGCGCGGCCCCATCGGTTCAGTAGTGACACTCGTGGTATGGCGCATAAGCGAGACCGTGGCATCCGAGGAGTTGAACCTGCCAATTACGCGAGCCGAGATGCAGACGCCGCGTGTTGCCTGGCAGCTCTTGGATAAATCTGCCAGTGGCACGGTGGGCTACATTACCCACACGCTCTTTACCGAACGCAGTGCTGAGGAGATGGAACAAGCCATCACAGAACTGCGGGCGCAAGGAGCGACTCGCTATATTCTGGATATGCGGGGCAATCGAGGCGGGTTGGTGAATACGGCAGTTGCCATTGCCGATCTCTGGCTCGATGAAGGGGTCATCTATATCGAGCAAAAGGCTGATGGCAGCGAAATCACGCAGAATGCAACGGCTGGCATGATGGTGGATGCGCCGCTGGTGGTGATCGTGGATGCTGGCTCGGCTAGTGCCGCTGAGATTGTAGCCGGGGCACTGCAAGACCATAAGCGGGCCACCTTGGTAGGTGAAAAGACCTTTGGTAAAGGGAGTGTGCAGTTGATCCACGAACTGCCCGACCAGAGCAGCTTGCATGTAACCAATGCCGAATGGTTGACCCCCAGTCGCCGGCCCATCACAGGCAACGGCTTGCAGCCAGATGTTCTTGTGGAAGCGGGCACTGATCCATTACCCCAGGCAATTAGCGTTGTGGAGGCGGCGACGGTTGCCCAGGCCGAACCAACGCCCAAAGGTCAAGCCGAAAACTAGCGCATTGGCCCTTGCCCCAGGGATTTATCACAGTGATATAGGGTGGGGGCTAGAGGCTGAAATAGAGCATGAAATGTAGTAGATTATGACGATTCAGAAATCGCCGCTGCAGGACGCAGGAGCGGTATACACAACAGAGCAGGCGGTTGAAGGCTTGATACGTCGTCCGTGGGTCTTGGGCGGCGTAATATTGACGCTGCTTACCTTGGTTTTTGCACTTGGTATGACCTTTGGCTATGGCTGGGGGCGTTCGGTTGCCCAGGCTGCCGCGCCAGATACTGGCAGCGTAAAGCGGAGCGATGGCGCACAGGCTGCGCTCTATCCCGCCTTTGATCTCTTTTGGGAGGCGATGGATCTGCTCTATCGCGATTTCGATGGCACACTACCCACGCCTGAAGAGGCGAGCTATGCCGCCATTCGGGGTGTGGTAGAGACATTGGAGGATCCCAATACCTCGTTTCTCACACCCACCGAGGCCGAATTTTTTCGCTCCAATATGGAGGGGACGTTCGAGGGAATCGGCGCGCGCGTGGCATGGAATGAGGAAGCCGACACCCTGCTCATCACCGAACCATTTGAGAACCAACCTGCTTGGAGTGCGGGGTTACGTCGAAATGACCTGATCTTGGCGGTGGATGGTGAGAGCCTGGTGGGGACGGATTTGAGTGAAGCTGTGCGCCGAATTCGCGGCCCCAAGGGGACGGAACTTGTACTGACTGTCCAGCGCGACGATGCATCTCCCTTTGATGTAACGGTGACGCGTGACCTGATCGCCATCCCAACTATCGCTACGGATAGTCTGGGCGAGCATGGCGAGATTGCCTACGTGCGGCTCAATGC
>CAMPHP010000735.1 GCA_946885925.1 uncultured Litorilinea sp. | reverse complement strand
CGCGTAAGGCCATAAATTGGCCCACTGGTGTCTGATAGGCTTTAACCACATTCTTGAGTTGGATCAGCGGCTCGCGGTTGCCATTCTTCCCTGCTCCCATCACTGGGCCTTTCTCTGGCTCTTGCGCTAGCTCAACTTCTGACCTCTTGCCATTCGAATTCGATACGCGCCGCCTCATCAATTTATTCATAACTTAGCACCTCTCGTACAGTCAATCGTGACGCCTGACGTGCGGGCATAAAGCTCGCCAAGAAGGCCACCACGATCACAATAATCAGCCACAAGATTGCCCCTTCGGTGGAGAAGATATAACTAGGTGCAGCTTGAAGCAACGCCATGCCAACCGTAATCGTCAAAATGCGGCTAGCGGGTATCGCAATAATGCCGCCAATCGTCCAACTTAACAAGCCGATGAGCATACCTTCGACCAGGATAATACGCAGGATAGAGCCATCCGATGCACCCACCGCACGCATCACGCCAATTTCCCGCGTGCGCTCCAATACGTTGATACTCATCGTGCCCATCAATCCCAAGCCACCTACCACCCCCAAGAGCACTGCCATCGAAAGCAGAAAGAGAATAATCACATCAAAAATCGTGCTAATGGTGGTACGCACTTGATTGATCGTGGACATCTGCTGCACGCGAAAACCGCTGTCGCGATAGATCTGCTCAATCGCTTGACCAAACAGACCCTGGCTGGCTGGACTCGAATCTTTCAGCTTAATCATCGAAACCGAGGCACGATCCACAGAATTGGTCAGGCGCGCCAAATAATCAAAATTGACAAACATATTCGGGCCACTCAAGATACCCCGAATAATACCGACCACCACCAGGTCGGTCTCCTTATTATCGATCTTCACCGTCAGCGTACTACCCACTGTTACGTCTGGATCGTCGGTCAACAGATCGGTGTTGACCACTACGGCATTGGCATCATCAGGCAGCAGCCAACGCCCCTCGACAATGATGGGATGTATCATCACAGAGTCATATTTTGGCCCATAGACGACAATCGAATCACTTTCTGTCCCGTTGGGGCGCACCCGCCGCGTGGAAGTAAAACCCCAGGTTTCCACCGCGTCCACACCCTCTATATTCTCAATGGCATTACGGATCCGCTCGGTGCGATAAGGCTGGTCGAAGATCACCTGTACATGAAAGTCGAAGAATGACAAGGCATCGTTTAGCGTCTGTTGGAGCGAAGCGCGGATGCTAAAGATCGCAATAAAGATCGTACTCGCCAGCGACAGCGTGATCAATGTCATGGTCAGCCGCGATTTGCGACGAAAGGTATTGCGTAAAGAGATTTGCATAGGGCGGCCCATAGGCAGAACATAGCGCAGCATGACAATGATGCGGTCAATCATGCTCTTGCCAAATTGTCCCTTGCCCAGCCCCTGCTCGCTAATGGCTTCGCGCACGGTGATGCGTACACCCTGGATGATCGGGATAGTGGCAGCTAACAGAGGCGCAGCCAACCCAATGATAACTTGTACGAGCACAACTTGTGGGTCTAGGCGTGCACCACCCACATCAAAATTGAGCAGTCCGGCAAAGATATTCGCCAACCCCACCGCACCCAACGCCCCCAAAGGAATCGAGATAAACAAGGCCATCACGCCAAACAGGAGCACCATAACATAGTACATGCCCGTAATCTGCCCTGTGCGAGCACCAATTGACTTCATGATGCCGATCTGGCGCACATGTTGAGTCAGAATGGCCGACAAGGTGTTGACGATCAGAAAGCCGCTGAGAACCAGCGATAGCAGGCCAATTGCCCCCAGGATCAGGGCAAACGCATCGAGAAAGTTTTGGGCAGGATGTTCGCCAGGGGGCGGCACAAAGGAGAAGAGCACATCAATCCCCGCACTTTCAAGACGTGCTTCGACCTTCTCGGCAACCTCGGTAATATGATCAAAGTCATCCTTGTGCTCACTGACAACAAAAATAAGCTGGTTGTAATCGCGCGGCTCACCCAGCCATTGGAGTGTGTCAAAGGTGATATAGCCATAGCCCGCGCCCGCGATAAAGGCGGGCAATTGGCTCATGTCATGGACCGTACCCGCCATACGAAGCTGGCGCTGTTTGCCGTTAGGCGCTTCTACGGTCAGCACATCACCGATGCCCACACCGCCCAATCCCAGCGCAGGTGACAATGAGGCGCGCTCAATCAGCAGTTCGCGCTCACCCGGTGGATAGCTGCCAGTTTGAGGCTTGAGCTTGTTGATATTGATCTCTTTATAGTCGGGAAGCGCCATCAACTGAAGATTGCGCCATTCATTATCTTGCGTCAGAAAACGAACATTGACCATGCGTATGCCAACAGCATCCTCAATCTCTGGCATAGCACGAACCGACTCCACCATATCGTCGTCAAAGGTGGCAAGACTAAACATCTGGGCGCTAGAGGGATTTACCGCTGTATAGGCCGCGGGCAGGTTTTGGGCCACCATAATTTGTGAACCCATCACCATACCAATGGCGCTCACTCCCACCGCAATTGAGAGCAGTACCAAAATTGTACGCGTTTTATTAGACCACAGGTCGCGCAATACCTTGCGCCAACGCGGGGCAAGGAACTTCATCATACTCTTCCTTTACGCCTGTATTATTGACCTAATCGGCAGTAACCTAATCAGCAGTATCAATGATGACGGATGCTGTCATATTCCAACGCAGCCGCTCATCAATACTATCAGGTGTAATTGTTGCGGTATAGGTAATATCACCCTGCTTATTCTCGCCCAACGGTTTGATGCGCGTTACGGTTCCTTCTAATTCCAAATCGGGCAGCGCGTCAATGCTAATTGCAACGCGGTCACCTTCTTGCACATAGACCACGTTGATCTCGGTGAGGTCATCAGTTTCGATGCGCCAATCGCTTAAATCAGCCAATTGGACAACGGGCGCGGCGGCAGTAATCTGCTCGCCTACTTCCAAATCCAACGAGGCGATGGTTCCCGCAAAGGGTGCTGTCAATTGGGTGTCTGCCAGTTCCAACTGGCTTTGCATCAAGCTTGTTTGCGCGGCGGTGAGATCTGCCTCAGCAGCAGCAATGGCTTCTGCCCGTGTAC
>CAMPHP010000734.1 GCA_946885925.1 uncultured Litorilinea sp. | reverse complement strand
GAATTTGGTAGGCGCATTCAAGCAGCCCCACCGGGTCATCATTGATCCTGCTGTCCTCGAGACCCTACCTGGCGTCGAATTCCGTTCAGGCTTGGCCGAAGTGATCAAACACGGAATTATTGGCGACCCCGATCTCTTTGTCCAGCTCGAAGAGCATGGGCCAACCAGCATGACTCACATGCTAGCCGATGCCGTGCGCGTCAAAGTGCGCGTGGTCGAAGAAGACCCCTACGAAAAGGG
This sequence comes from uncultured Litorilinea sp., assembly GCA_946885925.1. The sequence continues at coordinate 2,849 of CAMPHP010000734.1, read as the reverse complement.
TCGCCGCGCGCTGCTCAACCTGGGCCACACTTTTGGTCATGCCATCGAGTTGGTTAGCAACTTCCAAGTGCGTCATGGCGAAGCCGTCGCACTTGGACTCGTGGCCTCTGCCAACATGGCAGTTGAGTTAGGCCATTGCCCGGAAGAGTTAGCAACACGTATTCGCAACCTCGTTGACCGCGTAGGTTTACCCACGCAATCGGCAGGGTTGGACCCGGATGCAGTTCATGCCGCAATGGCCCACGATAAGAAGCGCAGCGGCAAAACTGTACGCTTTATCATCCCGCAAGCGTTGGGCGATGTTGTCATCATTGACGACCCTGGTCGCGAGGTGGTGCGCCGCGCCCTAGATACCGTTTTGGTCTAGCCATCCTGATAGATGACCTATCTACTGGCACACACGCAGTTACGCCACTCAATCGCGAAGGATATTTTGCATGGCTTCTATCGCCGTTATTCATGGCCCAAACCTCAACCTTTTTGGCACACGCGAACCGAGCATCTATGGCTCTGTGACCCTGGATCAGATCAATCAGCATCTCAATGAGAGAGCAGGAAGCGCCCACACGCTGCGCATTACCCAAAGCAACCATGAAGGCGCGCTGATTGACACCATCCACGAGGCGCGTGAATGGGCCAATGGCATTCTGATCAACCCCGGGGCTTTCACCCACTACTCCTATGCCATCCGTGACGCCATTGCTGCCGTTAGGCTGCCCACCGTGGAAGTGCATCTCAGCAACATCCACACGCGCGAGAGCTTCCGCCACACCTCAGTCATTGTGCCTGTCTGTGTGGGGCAAATCAGTGGTTTTGGCTGGCGCAGCTATTTATATGGCCTGTCTGCACTGCTCGACCATCTAGCAAATCAGTAACATTCACAATGCACGCTTTGTTAAACCATCGCTCGTCACCTTCAAACCGTTGGGCAGTGCGCCACCTTGCTACTAGCTTGCTCATTGTAGCGATGGTCCTGCTGCTAGCGGCTTGCAACAGGAATAATGAGCCTACACCAACTCCCACTGTTACATCTCCGGCTGTGGCAGATGCCGCAACCACCCCCGGCCTAACCAACGCAGGCGAGATAGCCGCTGAAGTTCCTGCTACGCCCACCATTGCGCCCACGCCTACGCCACAAGCAGGGCGCATTGTCCTCTGGCATAGTTGGGCACAGGCCGAAGGGGATGCGTTGGCCGAGATCCTCACGCAGTTTCAGGCCGCGCAGCCAGCGATTCAGATCGATACCTTGTATGTCGCGCCCAATGATCTCGTGCCAAGCTATGCCGACGCTGTGGCCGCGGGCAGCGGTCCAGATCTCATCATTGCACCCAACTGGTGGCTGGGCGATTTGGTTGAGGCCAACGCGCTGCTCAACTTGGACACGCTCGCGCCCGCCGATTTAGAGGACCGCGCATGGCCTGCCACAGTGGACGCGATGCGCTACCAGGGAGCGCTTTATGGCCTCCCCTTGACCTACAATTTAGTGGCGCTCTATGTCAACAACGCGCTGGTTCCGCCCGATGGTCTCCCTGCCGATCTTGATACGCTACTAGACACGGCTCGTAGCACACCCACTGCCGGACTAGGTCTTTATGCAACGCTCTTTCATACCTATTGGGGCCTTCCCGCCTATGGTGCTCAACTCATCAACGACCAAGGTGTTGTCACCCTTGACCAAAGCAGTGGAGCAGCGGCCTATCTGACCTGGCTCAATCAGCTAAACAACACTCCTGGAAGTTATGTCAATTCAGACTATGGGATGCTGCTAGATCGCTTTAAGAAAGGCGAGTTTGCCTACCTGGTTGATGGCCCCTGGGCATTGCCCGATCTGCGTACTGCCCTGGGCGATACACTCACGGTTGCACCCATCCCGGCGGGTCCGGATGGTCCTGCGCAGCCTTGGATCTATAGCGATGGTCTTTTTATCAACCCCTCCGTTACCGCCGAGCAGCAAACACTCGCCTTAACAGTAGCGCTCTTTTTCAGTGGCGATCCAGCGGGTACAACACTGGCGAGCGTGGGTGGTTTGCTGCCTGCCGCGCGTAATGCCGATCTATCCAGTACCCCGTTGCTGCAAGGGTTTGCGGACCAAGCTGCCAGCGCGGCCCCCATGCCCGCCACCCCTGAGATGGATGCAGTCTGGACCTATGGCGGCGACATGATCCTCAAAGCCCTCACCAATGTTGCTCCCCCACCTGCCATCGTGGCGGAAACCACAGCGTTGATCAACGAAGCCAATGGCAAATAGCCGCGATCCAAATAGTTTTTGGATAATAGTTTTTTGGGTAATAGTTTTGAGTAACGGCTTTGTGGTCATATCACAGAGCAACTGCCAAAGTTTTACAACCGCGGTTGCCATGCGGTAGAATCGCGCCAGGGAGAGGTTAGTTATGCCCGAAGAAAGCGAACCGCTACAGAACTTCAACACAGCAACGATGTCGGGAATCTATCCAGGCTCCCGAACCATGATCTATCAACGGTTGCGGCTCCGCCACACCCAAGCGGAAAGCAGCCAGTGGTATCAGTTGCAATGGTATACAGAACCGGCTTCTGCGCTCCTGCTGCAACTGCGCGAAAATCAGCCCAGCACGCCTGTCTTTCGCATCCTTGCACCAGAGCAGCCGGTCTTTGTTCACCAACTGCATGAGCAGTTAACTGCGTCAGACTTACAGGCCGAGGCATGTTTCGCCTGTCGCAATTGGCAGTCACTGGCGGTTCACACCGAAGATGGTCTACCCGCTGGACGCTGCCGCTGGAACGATGATGACGCCACCATGCCTAGCGCCATTGCCACCCAATCAGCGTTGAGTTTGGCTTGTGACCATTTCAAGGCTTTGGATGAACCACAG
>CAMPHP010000733.1 GCA_946885925.1 uncultured Litorilinea sp. | reverse complement strand
AACGCACTGTGATAGGCTTACCAGAACCAATGTTGACAGGGCCTTCGACTTCTCTATCAAGCAAAGCCACCAGCGCACCTGCCACATCCTCAACCTAGGCAAATTCCAGAATCTGGGTACCATGCGTGCAAAGGGCGGGTTCTCCCCGTACTAATGAACGCATCAAGGAAGAAACCAAACGCTGAGGATGCTCGTACGGGCCATAGAGCCAAAAGACTCGTCCCCAAGCTGCGCCAATCTGCGTACGCTGGGCCAGCATACTGATTATCATCTGTAGCGAATGTTTGCATACGCCATACAAGCTCGTAGGCTTGAGGGGAGTCAACTCTTCCGTGCAATATCCATAGCGCCAATCGTATTCAGCACATGTCCCGGCGGTCACAATCCGTCTTCCACCCATTCGTACGAATTCATCAACAAGATGCAGCGAAGCCTGCACCCAACGAAGGTTTTCTGATGAGGACCAATACTGTCCAGGTACAGCATACCAGGCCAGATGCAGTAAGGATGTCGGCTGGATTTGGGTAAGCAGGGCAGTGACCTGTTGGGAATTCAGTAGGTCTGCCTGATGCCAGTGGGTGTGGTTTGCTCGTGCATCTAAAGCCAGAGCGTGCGAAGTGACCGCATGGACTTCATATCCTCTGGCTAATAGCGGGGCCAAACTATTTCGACCAATAAATCCAGTTGCGCCAGTTACAAGTACACGTTTGGTCATACGAAATCCGGGTAACTTATATCTTTTGGTGAAATGACCCGCTCAGCCGGAGGCCAATCTATCTGGAACGCTGGATCGTCCCACCGCACGCCTTGTGCGCTCTGTGGAAAATAGAACTCTGACATCTGATAGAAAACCTCTGTTTCATCTTCCAATGTTTGAAAGCCGTGGGCCAAGCCCTCTGGAACATAGAGCATCCGCCGGTTGCTGGCAGTTAACTCTACCCCCACCCACTGCTTAAACGTGGGCGATTCTGGCCGCAAATCTATGATTACATCATAGATTGCGCCACAGATACAGCGTACCAGCTTTGCCTCGGCATGGGGTGCAGATTGATAGTGCATTCCGCGCAGCGTGCCTTTGTGCCTGTTGTAGGAGACATTGCACTGCACCACGCATGGGTTCAGCCCGTGTGCCTCGAACTCCTGCACACAGAAGGTTCGCGCAAAAAAGCCTCGCTCATCTTCGATAGGCTTTAGGTCGAGAATATAAGCGCCTTTAAGCTTTGTCTCGGTAAAGTGCATAATATAGCCTCAGACAGTTTCTCGATCTATACGACTCTATACGACTGCTAACGTCGGGATGGGAATAATAAAGCGTCCCCCGCGCCGGCGGTATTCAGCTTGCTGTGCAATGATCTCATCGGCAAAATTCCATGTGAGCAGCAGTACATAATCGGGCTGAGTGGTCAGCAGCATTTCGGGCGCGTGAATTGGCAAATGAGTGCCAGGGGTATAACGCCCCTGTTTCACCGTACTGCGATCTACAACATAATCTAGCGTCTCTCGCCCAATGCCAAAATAATTAAGCAGCGTCGTGCTCTTGGCCGAAGCCCCATAAACAGCAATTCGTTTGTTCTCTTGCTTAAGACGGGCCAAGAGTTCTAGCAGGGCGTGACGCAGGTGCTCCACCTTGTCGCCAAAGCCTTGGTAGAAGGCAATGTTACTCACCCAGGCTGCTTCCTCCTCCAACAGCAAACGAACCCGTTCCGCTCCCTGAGAGCGTAATGATTGAGGGCCATCGGCGCGCTGAAAGAAGACACGTAACGAGCCGCCGTGAATCGGCAACCGCTCCACATCGACCAGAACCAGACCATGTTGCTCGAAAAGATGATGGAAAGAGGTAACGGAGTAGTAGCAAAGATGCTCATGATAGATGGAATCAAACTCCACATGGTCAATGAGATCCTTGATGTAATGGTTCTCAATCACAGCCACGCCATCTGGCTTGAGTAGATTCGCAATGCCAGCTACGACACCATGCAGGTCGGCCACATGCGCGACGACGTTATTGGCATGGATGACATCGGCTGCTAATCCCTGGGCGCAGAGTTCCTGGCTCACCTTCTCGTCAAAGAAAGCATTAACGGTACGAATCCCCGCGCCTGTGCCACTTGGGCAATGTTGCGTGCCGGTTCAATGCCCAGTACAGGAATACCCAACCGCTGATAGTTCTGGAGCAGATAGCCATCATTGCTCGCAATCTCTGCAGCGAGGCTCTCGCCATTTAGGCCAAGTTGTGCGGCAAGCCGCTCGGAGATCTGGCGAGCATTGGTCAATACCGTGTCGGAGAAGGAGGAAAAATAGAGATACTCCCCAAATAATTGCTCCGGCGGCACAGTCTCCGTGATCTGAACGAGCGTGCAGCAGGGACAAAAGACAAGATCGAGCGGGTAACGAGGCTCTGGTGCTGCGAGTTGTTCAGGTCGCAGCAACGAGTTCGCTAACGGTGTCGTACCCAATGAGAGCACAGCTCTCAACATTTGGTTACCACAAGAGCGACAAACAACGGTTGGAGAAGTCATGATGCACTCTCCACGAAGTCTGTGTACCAGGCAATCGTACGTTCTAATCCTTCGGGCAGCGTAAACAATGGCTGCCAGCCCAGCGTATTACGCGCCTTGGCTGCTCCCAAATACTGGAAACGGATCTCATGGCTTGCCTCATTGCGAATATCAGGCTCCAGATCGCTCTTCATGAGGTTCAAAATACGCTCGACTAACTCCAAAACGGTAATTGGCATCTCGTAGGAGAAGTTGTATGCCTCGCCGCGCAGGTCAGGCTTAGCCGCCAATTGCTCTGCCAAAAGCATATAGGCAGCAGCACCATCCTCCACATAGAAGTAGTCACGCACAAATTGACCGTCTGAACGGATGACCGGTCGCTGACCCCGTAACACCGAGCGGATCGTGCCTGGTACAATCCGGTTCCAATTCAGGTCACCGCCACCATAGAAATTACCGCAACGCGTAATCGTTACCGGCAAGTCGTAGGTAATTGCATAGCTCTGTGCAATCAAGTCCGTACAGGATTTGCTCACATCATAGGGATGGCGGCCTTGTAATGGCGTATGCTCGTCATACGGAAGTTTCTCTTGGT
>CAMPHP010000732.1 GCA_946885925.1 uncultured Litorilinea sp. | reverse complement strand
CCCTAAGCTCTTTTGGTGTAACTACAGTAATTTTGTCGCCTGACACAGCCGCCCACTTACCAGATGGCACGCTCTATCACCCCACCCCCCAAGGCCGGCTTGATCCTGCTGTCCTCAACCACATTCACGGATTAATCCTCTCGGGTGGCGGCGATGTTGATCCCAAATATTTTGGGGCGGAATTGAATGGTGCCGAATCACAGAGCATTGACCTTAGGCGTGATGAATTGGAATTGGGACTTTCCCACGCAGCACTGGAAATGGATATGCCAATCTTTGGCATCTGCCGCGGCTGTCAGGTGCTCAATGTAGCGGCTGGTGGCAGCATGATCCAGCATTTCGATGGTCACCGTTCACCCAAAGACTCCACTACCTACCACGAGGTGATGGTGACGCCCCACAGCCGCTTTCACCAGATTGTCGGTGAGGAATCTTTCGCCGTGAATACCTTTCACCATCAAGGGATGGACCGCGCAAGCATTGCGCCGATCTTCACTCCTAGCGCTACGGCAGTTCCCGACAACTGGCTTGTCGAAGCCTATGAAAGTACAACTCATGGCTGGGTGGTGGGTGTCCAATGGCATCCGGAACGAACATTTGAACTTGGCGAGCCCCATACGCGCTTGTGGCGTAGTTTCTTGGCGGCTTGCATGGACCGGGCAACCACTCTCCAGCGATGAAAACAGCACTCTTTGACTACACCCTCCCTCCCGAAGCCATTGCACAAACGCCTGTCGAACCACGCGACAGCAGCCGCCTGCTGGTGCTAGACCGCGCCAGTGGCAAGATCGAGCACCGCTACTTCCGCGACGTTGGGGAGTATCTGCGCCGCGGCGATTTGCTTATTGCCAATGATACACGCGTGATGCCTGCGCGGCTCTGGGCGCATAAAGAGAGTGGTGGTCGCGTAGAAGTTTTTTTGCTCAAACAAACAGACGAGGCAGGTGCAGAGTGGGAATGTCTCGTTCGCGGGCGCAATCTGAATGTAGGGACCAAACTCATTCTTGATCCACGCGAGGCATCAGCAGAAGCATTAGGAAAAGTGGCGACTACACCAATGAGTGCCGTCATTACCGCAATTCTACCCAGCGGCACACGCCACATCCGCTTCTCACATCCTATTGCCAACAAGTTAGAGGAGTTGGGTGAGATCCCACTGCCTCCTTATATTACCCAATATACCGGCGACCGTACTCGCTATCAAACCGTCTACAATCGCGCTGAAGGCAGCACGGCAGCGCCGACAGCGGGCCTCCACTTCACACCAGAACTATTACTCGCTCTCCGCAATCAAGGCATCCAATTTGACGCGGTTACACTCCATGTCGGACTTGACACCTTTCAGCCGGTTTCCGTGGAAGAGGTCGAAGAGCACCCAATTCACACCGAGTGGGCCGAGCTAAAGCCAGAGGTGGCGCGCCGCATCAATGATGTGAGCCTAGACGGTGGGCGAGTGGTAGCTGTGGGGACAACCTCAGTACGTACCCTAGAGTGGGCGGCTACAGGCGCGCAGGGGGTAGATCCCTATGATGAGCAGGCATGTCCCTGGCAGCGAACTGCCGCCTTTGCTGGCAGCATCAACTTATTCATCCGTCCCGGCTACCGCTTTCGTGCCGTCGATGCGCTCATCACTAATTTCCATCTGCCCCGTTCCACCTTACTGCTGCTGGTCAGTGCCTTCATCGCCCAGGCTCATCCTGACGATCCCGATGCGGGCAGGCGCATCCTGTTAGATACCTATGACGAGGCTATACGACTTGGTTATCGCTTCTTTAGCTTTGGCGATGCCATGCTGATCCTCTAGATATACAAACAGAACTACAAAACCCGGATGCGCTCGCATCCGGGCTAGGTACTCTAAAATTTGTTAACGCAAGCGGCTAGTCCTGTCATTCCGCGCCCTTGGGGGCACACGCCATTGGGTGCGGAATGACAGCGTGTACTGTAATTTGTTATGTACTCATGCCTTGAGCAGATGTTTTTGCAACTTCCCCATGGCATTACGCGGCAAGCTCTCTACCCGGTAAAAATGCTTAGGCACCTTAAAGCTAGCCAACTGCTGGCGACAGTAGAGCGTTAACCCCTGGTCATCCAACCTATCCTGATTCAACTCGCTCGTGCAGACCACGTACGCCACAGGCACTTCGCCCCATTCAGGATGGGGCATCCCAATCACCGCAGCCTCAACAATGCCTGGAATTGTCACCAGCAACTCTTCGATCTCGCGCGGGTAAATGTTAAAGCCGCCACTGATGATCAATTCGTGCCGACGCCCCAACAACGTTACATAGCCAGTCTCAGGGTCTTGGCGCGCAATGTCGCCCGTGTGAAACCACTGCTGTCCCATTGCGTCGGGGCTAAAGCTAGCCAATGTCTTGTCTGGTGCATTCCAATAACCAGAAAAAACATTGCTGCCCCGTATCAATAACTCACCTTCTTCACCAGGCAGCACATCCTCTCGTCGCTCATTCACAATCCGCATTGTCACCCCAGGTAGTGGCGTGCCCACACTGCCAGCAATGCGCTCTCCTGCATAGGGATTGCTCAAATTCATGCCCGTTTCTGTCATGCCATAGCGTTCAAGGATGGTGTGGCCTGTCAATTCCTGGAATGCTGTGAACGTCTCAGCCGCTAATGGTGCGCTGCCCGAACAGAATAGACGCATGTGGCGCAAGTCCACCGCAGCCAAGGCTCGTAATTCCTCCACCAAGCGCACGTAAATTGTAGGCACAGCAAAGAAGACCGTCGGCTCACCACTTAACAATTCCTGGAGCGTGCCATTCGCTTCAAACTTGGTCCGCAGCAATACGGTTGCCCCAGCCGCCAGGGCACAATGCATGCCCACGATCAGCCCATGCACATGGAAAAGTGGGAGACAGAGCAGCAGCGTATCATCTGCCTGCCAACTCCACGCCGACAACAACCCTGTCACCGTCGCCAAGACATTACTGTGCGAAATCATCGCGCCCTTGCTGCGTCCGGTCGTTCCCGATGTGTACATGATCAAGGCCAAATCTTCAGCCAAAACCAGCGAAGGCGTGAAGGTGGCATCGCTACTCCAAGCATCAAGCTCGTCTACCAGCAAAAATGGCACTT
>CAMPHP010000731.1 GCA_946885925.1 uncultured Litorilinea sp. | reverse complement strand
ACTCCCCTGTGCCTCCACCTTTTGGTTGACGGCGTGGGCTGGGTAGATGCGGCTAATGCCAAAATCGGCATCCAGATTGAGGAGTGCCAAATAGACCGGGGCATCGGTGCGATTATAGAGTGTCACCTGCAACTTTTGCCCAGCCGTGATCGTGGCCCCATGACCGCGGTCAAAGAGCGGCTTGGGATTGGCTGGACGCCCGCCGCGACTGGATTGGCTGTAGGCTACAGCGTTTAGCTCAATGCCCCCTTGCAGCCCCCCCACGGGTGCGGGGTTGCGAAGCCGCTGTACATTGCGATAGATCGCCAAGTGGGCCAGCGTTGCGGCTACGCGCGCCGCACCGTCAGGTGATGCGGGTGGTCGCTCGCGCCAGAGGGGTGCGCCTGCGCTGTCGCTAAGCACATAGACACCCCGGTCAATGGTGACGACAAATTCGGCGCTGGCTTCTTCATCACTACCGACCGCCACGAGGAAGGGGGAACGATCGCCATCTGTCACTGCGATTAAGGCCGCACGCAAGAGCGCATCATCCGTACGTACACCAAAAGGTGCATCGGCCCAGCCCATTGCCGTAACTTTGACCCGCGCCCCCGCCTCCACTTCGCTTATGCGGTCGAGCTTGGCCCAGGCATGATCTACTGCGGCTTCCTCTACCAAACCCACAGCCAAAGGCTCGCCTGTCAGATCATCACCTGCGCCATAGACCGCCAAACGACTCCCGGGCGTCACGCCCACAGCCAAACCACCGTTGACTTTGATGTACTCGCCCCCTTCTACCTCCATCACCAACAGATAGGGTGCAACCTCTTGACCAGCATCACCCATGAGGGTAAGTTGGCCTGGCCCTTCTAGTTGCGGCGTTTGTGCTGGATAGATGGCGTGGACTTGAGTCAGCACTTGGTCATGGATCTGCGCCCAGGTCATGGTGGGGGCGGCTGCGGCGAGCGCTTTGTGGAAGAAATAGGAAGCCGCTCCTTGCCATTGGCGTCCGCCAGGCGTGCGATACTCATAGCTCAACTCATCATCGCGGCAGGCAGCCAAAAGCAGATGCTTGCCCAGGGGAAGCCAACCGCTGGGAGCCTCACGCCGAGATGCCTTCCAACCGCGTGTCCCTGGCAAATAGGTTTGCAGTGCACGCGCACGGTCATCCGCCGGGCATGTCCGCACCACGGCGGCGGTTAACCCGCGCGTGCCGCTGCCTGCATGGCAGCAGTCGAGAAAGACGAGCACCTGGGCACCGCGTTCTTCTACTGCGTGGATCAGCGTCGCCAACTCCTTATCTGCCAAGTCATAGACGCCTCGTGTGCGACTGTCGTGCGGGACAATTGTCTCATCATAGCCATCTGGCTCGTTGGGGTCGGCGCTGCGTGCCTGAGAACCGTGACCGCTGTAATGGAAAAAGACCACATCGCCAGAACCTGCCTGGGCGAAATGCTCTTGCCACCCGGCGATAATGTTGGCGCGCGTGGGCAAGGTGGCTGGGTCGTCGGGGCGATCTAGGCGGGCTGTGAGCATGCGAATCTGCTCGGCTGGCACGCCAAAGCGGTTGGTGAGAAGTGTATAGGTTCCTTCCACATCGGCCACACATCCGCGTAGATGGGGCGCTTGGTGGGGGTTGGCATAGCGGTCAATTCCCACTAACAGAGCAAAAAAGCGGTTAGCCATGACTTCATCCTCGTGGGATATCTCCCCAGAGATATCTTCGTGGCGACCGTATCCAGTCCAGCATGATGATAGAGCAAATCGGATTCCGGCGCGAATTCGTATATTGGGTATAGCGTGATCGTAGGTTGGTGAGTACCGGTTGAATGTCGGGTCACTATTGAACGGTATACTGTTCGATAGTGGGTCGATACAAGGTTGATATAGGGCTAAATCAATAACAAAGCCCCTGTGACAGCGGGCCAGTGCGCGGCAGATTATACCACGCGCCCGGAGAAGCTCCCCAGGTCACCGGGGGCTAGGCGAGTTTAGCCGGGCGTTTGGCGAAACGCTTTTGCCGCGGTTAGAATGGCAACCGTTGGTATGGTGCCCCACACACAGTTAAGGAATTGCCCATGTCCATCTCATCCTGCCGTGCAGCGCGGTGGGGCAACAATCACCGGATTGGAACGTTTTGGATCTGCTTGTTGGGAATGGTGCTTTTGTTGGCAGCTTGTGGAAACCAGACACCCCCAGCTACGCCAACGCCTGGCACGGCAATGCCCGTTAGTACGAACACCCCCGCAGGGAGCGTGACAGAGGTTGAACCCTATCCACAAGATCAAACTACAGGGCCGGTTCGCCTGCAAATTCTAGAGATTGGTCTCGATGTGCCAGTGATTGCGATGGGCTGGCGCGTGGACATCATTGACGGTCAACGTACAACGGTTTGGGATGTTCCCTTGGAAGAAGCGGGCTGGCATATCAACAGCATGGGTGCTGGGGGAAAGGGCAATACCATTATCTCTGGGCACCAGGCCAATGGTGCAGCAGTCTTTGCGCCTCTTGCTTTGGGCGATGTCGCTGCTGGTCAAGAGGTGCTGCTGACTGATGGCGATGGTATCACCTTTGTCTACCGCATCACTGAAGTAACCGACCGCATTCCTGTCACTGGCGCAACTGCTGAGGAAGCGGCTCGAGCCGCCACCTATTTTGCTCCCTCTGAGACGGCGAGATTGACCCTGGTGACAGGTTGGCCTGATTTTACAACCACTCATCGTGTTTTTGCTGTGGCTGAGTTTGTGGGCGTGCTGCGTTAGATGAATTGTATCTAGATGAATTGTATAAGGTAAATTGTACAAGGTGAATTACAGGAGGAGCCGTGTCATACACTGCGTCTCTAGCGTATCCCCTGCGTACATCCTGTGCAGAGCTTTTCTGGTGGCATAACATGTTTCAGAGCAGCGCACGCCTTCAGATACGGCAGATAAGTTAGATAAGGAAGCTAGGATATGGTCAAAGATTCATTTGTGGCACAACTAGGGCGGCTATTCCGCCGCTACTGGATTGTTGCTCTTTGCGTGGCTGGATTTGCGGGTGTTTTGTGGATAGGCGCACCTGCCTGGGCCGCTCCTGTGACACGCCCCCTCAACCAAACTGTGCCCCGTCCTACAC
>CAMPHP010000730.1 GCA_946885925.1 uncultured Litorilinea sp. | reverse complement strand
ATGGTAGGTGTGAGTGACCTTTAGGAGATAGCAATGCCAGCGAGCATTCAGATTGCACATGGCAATACGATTCCCCAGAACAGCGGACTTGGGCTCGTAAATAGATGAGAGTAAGAGTATATCTGGATACCTGTGCAGTACAGCGGCCACTTGATGACAAGCATAGCTTGCGAGTGGCCACCGAAAGTGAAGCTGTTCTGAATATTATTGCGGCAATTCAAGATGGCAAGATCGAATTAGTTGTGTCAAGCGTCCTGATATATGAAACAAGTTTGATTGTTCGTTCAGTCCGCCGGCAACATTCGGAAGCTGTTTTGGGATTAGCTACTTTAAGCGTCAAAATATCTCCCGAAATGAAAAAACGTTCGCAATACTTCACGTTGTTTGGTATAAAGCCATTGGATGCACTTCACCTTGCGTCGGCTGAAGCTGCTGGCTGCGATTTCTTCTGCACATGTGATGATCGTTTTTTCAAGCGTGCCAGAGACCTAACCGAATTGAAGTTTGTTGTAGTTACACCTATAGAATTGGCGGAGAAACTCAAATTATGAACAGTGAAGCTAAACCACTTACCGAGATCACGGAGGAGGCGCTTCGTGTCCTCTATCGGGAGCTTGGGGTCGTAAATACAGTACGATTTCTCAATCAGTTTATGACTGGCATGGGTGACTATACCCAAGAGCGCGCCGAAATGGATGAACATCAGACGATTGACGAATTAATCGAGGCTATCGAAGAACAAAGCCGCATGGCGTCCACAAAGTAACGCATACGGCTTAATGAACTGTATTGAAGGTGAGATTTGAACTCACTTCCTAATGAAAGTTGTCATAACACTACCATTGTTTACCCCTGCCGGCGACGGCGCAGGATGTCGGCGTAGACCGCCAGGATCACGATCACGCCAGTAATTACCGTCTGCCATTCTTGAGGCACAGAGAGAATGCGCAAGCCATTGGTCAGGACGCTGATGACAAATGCGCCGATGATTGTACCCAGGATTGTCCCCTCACCACCGCTTAACGATGTGCCGCCGATCACCACCGCGGCGATAGCATCCAACTCATAGCCAGCACCCAAGGCAGGTTGCGCCGAGTTGAGTCGAGCCGCCATGATGACCCCAGCAAGTCCACTAAACGTACCGCCTAATGCGTAAATTGCCATCTTCCAACGATCCACACTCACGCCAGACAATCGCGTGGCTTCCTCATTGCTGCCCAGTGCCACACAATAGCGCCCTAATACAGTCTTGGAGAGGATCAAGTGGGCAATAATGGCTGCCAAGAACAAGACCAAGACAGCATTGGGAATGGCGAAACCTGGGATGGCCGCGCCCAAAACCGAGCCCATCGCAATCTCGCGAAAGGCTGGTGTGTCGTTGAAGTAGATGGGCTTGGCCTGGGAAATCACCAGCGCCAGACCTTTGGCGATCATCATCATGCCTAACGTGGCGATAAAAGGAGGAATTCGCATCTTGGCAATCGCAAGACCATTGATCCAGCCTGTCAGCGCACCCGTCAACAACCCAGCAACAATGCCTAGTGGAATCGGCAATCCCAAGTTCGTAACAACGACACCGACAAGAACCGCCGCCAGCGCCATGACCGTCCCTACAGAGAGGTCAATGCCGCCCGTGATGATGACAAAGGTTACGCCCAGGGCCAACAGTCCGTTCACTGCCGTTGCCAACAAGATGCCGACGATGTTGTTAAAGGTAAAAAAGTTGGGCGATGCGGCACTAAAGACCACGATCAAAATGACAAGACCCGCAAAGGCCAGTAATTTTTGTGTGGCATCGGCGCGAAAAATGGAGCGAGACCGAGAGGGTGCTACGGTGGTTTCTATGTTCATGCTGCTGTTTCCATTGAAGCTAAGACCGGCTCATCGCTGCTCACGATGCCACTGCGTTGGGTTGCCAGCGTCATAATTGCCTCTTGTGTGGCTTCGCTACTGCTGAGTTCGCCGGTGATTCGTCCTTCGCACATGACGAGTATGCGATGGCTCATTCGTAAGATTTCGGGCAGTTCGGAGGAGATCATAATGATGGACTTGCCCTGGCGTGTTAGTTCATTCAAGAGTTTGTAAATTTCGCTCTTCGCACCCACATCAATCCCGCGTGTAGGTTCATCAAAGATCAAGATATCGGTGTTGGCGGTTAACCATTTGCCGATAACTACCTTCTGCTGGTTGCCACCAGAGAGATTTTTGACCTGCTGGTGGATACTTGGCGTCTTGATTGACAAAGCTCTCACATAGGATTCTGCCACCTCAGACGTTTGGCTGTGGTCTACCCAGCCCAGCCATCCCAAGAACTTCTTAAAGGAGGCAAGCACAATGTTGGCTTCGACATCAAGGCCCAATGCCAATCCATAGCGTTTGCGGTCTTCGGAAAGGTAGCCGATACCCTGGCGCACTGCGTCACGCGGGTCGTGGATTTTGACCTGCTGTCCATGAATGTAAATCTCGCCAGAGTCAATGGGGTCTGCGCCAAAGATTGCCCGTGCTACTTCGGTGCGCCCTGCTCCCATCAAACCAGCAAAGCCCAAGATTTCGCCCTTTTTGAGTTGGAAATTGATGTCGCGCAGGTGATTGCCCCGGTTGAGATTTCTGACCTCTAGCACGATCTCTTGGTCGCTCCCTTCCGGCACTTCGGGTGATGACTCATAAATCGTGCGTCCCACCATCATGCGGATGATTTCATCAATGCCCACATCTACGGTCTGTACGGTGTCGATGGTATGCCCATCGCGCATCACGGTGATGCGGTCGGAAATTTGCTTGAGTTCTTCCAGCCGGTGTGAGATGTGAATAACGCCCACACCGCGGGCACGTAGTTGGCGAATGATGGTAAAGAGTTCGTCAATTTCGGTCTCGGTCAAGGCGGCAGTCGGCTCATCCATGATCAACACTTGTGAGTTATAGGAAAGTGCCTTGGCGATTTCGACCATTTGCTGCTTGGCAACGGTTAAATCCGCAACCTTGGTCTGCGGATCAAGTTTCAGGTGCATCATGTCAAACAGGCGTTGGGTCTCTTGGTTGAGCGCATCGTCATCCAGCACAAAGTTAACCCCACGCCGGGGCTCGCGGCCAATAAAGACAT
>CAMPHP010000729.1 GCA_946885925.1 uncultured Litorilinea sp. | reverse complement strand
TTCCAGTGCCGCTATCGCTTCGAGACCATTGGCTGCCACGTCTGCCTTAAAGCCCAAGCGATGCAGCATATGCGTCGCCACTTTCTGGTTAACCAGATTGTCTTCGGCCAGGAGCAGCCGTAGAGCAGGGTTCAACCGTGGCAAATCGGCAAAGGGAGAGGGAGCACTGATCTTGGGAACCGTGACCGATTGGGCGCTAAAGAGACGCACCAGCGTTTCATACAGATCATGCTGTTTAACCGGTTTAGCCAAATAAGCCACAAAACCCAACTTGACCGACTCTTGCTGAACCTCCACCGTGCCGATGGAAGTAACCATGACAAGACGCATTTCTGGGGCCAACCCGCGCTGCCGGATTGCCGCGGCCAACTGCAACCCGTCCATCTCTGGCATCTGCATATCCGTCAGCGCCAGATCAAAGCGCGATTCCCCATCCTCTAACAGGGCGAGCGCCGCAGCAGCACTCTCCACAGCAACGGGAACCAGCCCCATGCGCTTGGTATGCTCGCTCAGAATCAAACGGCTGGACGCATTGTCATCCACAATCAAGATGCGCTTGTTGACCAGGCTGCTATTGTCCAGCGGCTCGGTCGCGGTGGCATCGGCTTCCGCTTGAATGGTGAAATGAAAGGTAGAGCCAATGCCAACTTCGCTTTCAACCCAGATCGTTCCCCCCATCACCTCACTCAACCGCTTGCTAATGGCAAGCCCCAATCCGGTGCCGCCATAGCGACGCGTGGTTGATGTATCAACCTGGCTAAAGGAGCGAAAGAGGAGATTGAGCCGGTCGGCGGGAATGCCAATGCCTGTGTCGGTGACACGGAAGTGAAGCATATAGCCATGCGCCTGAAGCTGGCTTTCGACACGCACAATGACTTCGCCTTCTGAGGTGAACTTGAGCGCATTGCCCACAAGGTTGACCAGGATTTGGCGCAGCCGCGTGGAATCTCCCAACAGACATTCTGGCGTGCCTGGGGCCAAGTAAACACCTAGCTCGATCTGCTTTTCCGCGGCTTTGGGTGTAAAGAGATCTAAAGTCTCTTCGAGAACCTGGGTAAGATTAAACGGGTAGATCTCCAACTCCATCTTACCCGACTCGATTTTAGAATAGTCCAGGATATCGTTGATGATGGTCAGCAGGGAGTCACCACTGTTGCGAATTATCGTTACATAGTCAGCCTGGCTACTATCCAGGCTCGAATCATAGAGCAAGGTCGTCATGCCAATAATGGCATTCATGGGGGTGCGAATCTCATGGCTCATACTCGCGAGAAAGAGCGATTTTGCTTGGTTGGCTGCTTCAGCGCTTTCTTTGGCGCGGCGCAAATCAGCCTCGGCGCGCTGTGCACGCGTCTGGAGTTCAGCCACAAGGCCAGTCACCGGAATCCCCAACGCCATTAGCACGACCCAGACTTGCAGGAAACCGCGCCGGATAGGTGTGGTCACGGCATCCAGCGTTGCCGTAGGGATTGCACCGACGAGATACCACTCTTCGTTTATGCCGTCGATCATCTTGGGTATGTTGCCATTACTCTGCGTGGTTTGCACCTCGTTAGGCAAAGGATGAATTGTGCGAAAGAAGAACTCACCCCCGCTCGTCTTAGCCACGCCATGCTCTTGCGCCTGTATGGCTCGCCAGGCGTTGGGGTAACGGCTTGAGAACGTCCGCTTATTTTCAAGTTGGCGGCCCCACTCGTCCTCCACGTGAGGCGAATGGAGCCAGTAGCCATTCTGATCCATAAGCATCAGTTCGCCGACCATGCCCGTTACCTCGGCATCGTGCAGATGATGCAGAATTGCATCGCCATCCAGCTTGACTGCTATGACGCCAGCTTTTTCGCCATTGTCTCGATAGACCGGAGTGGCTAGATACATCATGGGCGCATGGGGAAGCGTGACCTGCCCATCTACGGTATTGAGCGCCAGCGGCGAGACATAGACTTGCCCACGCTCCAACTGCATCGCTGCGTCAAAGTAAAAGCGACTACTGGTTTCTCCCAATTCCCACGGTGGTACGATGATATAAACATTGTCTTGGCGGAACACCCTCATCGCTTCTGTGCCATCTGTACGGTAAAGAATCACATCCCTGTATTCAGGATGAAAGCGAACGGCGTCAAGAAAGAAATTGTTCAAAAGGCTGTAGTTTGGGTCGCCCTGTTGAACGGGCACATCCAACAACTGGATATCGGCTGCGAACATGTGCAATTGGTTAATATGGACATCAAGTTCCTGCTCAATTAGATTTTGGACCGCGCTAACACGCAGCGTTTCACTCGTGCGAATTTGCGCCAGGGCTTGATCCTCACGAGCATCACTGAGCAAATATAAAACGCCGCCGAGGATAAGACAGATGGGGAGAAATAGGAAAAGAAGGCTCCGCAGATAGATGGGTAGACGTCTGATTTCACCAACAGCGGCATGGGCCATAATGGACTCTCCTAAAAAGCGTTGCATCAAAGACTGAATGCATTGCATTAGACCCGCATCCTACCAAATTGTAGCGAAAATCACATGCGACATTTGGCCTAGATTGCAAGGCAAATTGCAAAACGTTTGTTGGCAAACGATGCAGTAGAAGGATGAGATTCTGAACAAAAACCGCACACTTGGTCGGTGTGCGGTGAAAGGTGATGATGGGCTTTTTCTGTTCTTTGCGTCTATGAGGATTGTTTGTATTAGGATTGTTTGGGCTTTTGAGGTCTTGCTTTCTTCTTTTCACTCTTACGCAATTCGGCACGCACACGGTCACGCATCCGTTGGAGTTTGAGGTGAACCACATCGAGATCCTTGCTATGCATGACCAAGTTCCACGTCACCAAGGCCAGTGTGCCTTTCCGTTCCACAGCATTGAGCAGTTCGGTCAACACCCCTTCCAGATAGCGGAAAGGCATTGACGCATCCTCGCTATTCATCATATCTTCAATGCGCCAGGCTTGCTCCTCGCTGCCCTCTTCCTCGCCATTTGAGATAACGGTAGCAATGCCATCAATGGTTTGGGCAGCGCGGGCGCGGCGTTTATGTTCATCAATCGTGCGCTGGACATGCGCCACACTCAGGCGATCACCAGCGTCAATCCGCTCCTCGACCACGGCAATGGCT
>CAMPHP010000728.1 GCA_946885925.1 uncultured Litorilinea sp. | reverse complement strand
TCCCAACAAATTGACACAGCCGCGATACGTTGCGTATCGCTTTTTTGGCGAAGGAACAGTCACGTTCAATCAACCGTCGCACATTCCTTCGCAGCGCCGCCTTTACGATGGTTGGCATTGGGCTTGTTGCGTGTGCCCCAGCAGCCCAACCGGGAGCGCCCGCTGTCGAGAGTGGCGGTGAAAGCGCCCAGCCTGCCGGTGATCAAGTTACGCTTGCATTCATTTCGCAGACGATCAACGAGGGCCATATCACGGTGCGCGACAAATGGTCTCAGGAATTTATGGAGGCCAATCCAAATGTGAAGGTTGACCATCAGACCGTACCTTCCGAGCAGTATGCAACCAAGATCCAAACGCTCTATGCTGCGGGTACGCCCCCCGACGTCTATTGCTATCTGCAAGAACACACGCCCATCATCACCGTAGCAGAAAAGCAGATGCATTTACCCTTGTCAGATTACATTGAGCGTGACAATTTTGACCTTGAAGACTTCCGCCCAGACTCACTCGAACTCTATCGCTGGGAAGAGGAGATGTACGCTATCCCGCGCGACTATGGCAACCAAAACGTCTATTACAATATCGATCTCTTTGAAGCTGACGGCATCGCCCTGCCACCTTCGGATTGGGAGGACACCACCTGGACTTTCGATACATTCCTAGAGACGGCAAAGGCTCTGACTAAGAGCGCCAATGGACGCACTGATCAGTGGGGCTTCCTGGTCAATCGCGCGCAGCGCCCGTGGGCTTCTTGGCTCTACTCCAATGGCGGAGCCTTGGTGCATCGTGATGACCGGGGAGTTGCCACTGATTCCGCCATGACCGATGAAGCCTCAGTACAAGCGCTTCAATTTGTGCAAGACTTAATGTATACCCACCAAGTTGCCCCACGCCCCGACCTAGAATCCGAGTTGGGTGGATTTGATCTCTTCGCCAGTGGCAAAGTCGGCATGATGATCCACAACCCCTCTGCGGTCAATCTCTTTCGCACCATCGAGACTTTCCGCTGGAATGTGGCAACCCTCCCGTTGGGTGCTGCCGAACGGCGTGGCACAGGAGGTGGCGGCACAGGCTGGGCAGCCGGAGCAGCAACCCAATCTCCTGATATCGCTTGGGAATTTATCAAGCACGTCACGACACCCCAGGCAGAATTGGACGAAGTTGCAGTTGGTGCCACCACGCCAGCGCGCATCTCGATTGTCACCTCACCTGAATTCCTCAACCCAGACCTACCCCCGGAGAACGCAGCTGCCTTTGCCCAGGCGCAGGAGTACGTCGTGCGTGACCCCGTGCATGTCCTTTGGCCCGAAATCACCCAGCGCATCTATACGCCCAAGATGGACTTGCTATGGGGTGGCACTGAAGACGCCGCCACGGTGGCCCAATCCATCAAGGATGAAGCCGATCCCCTCTTTGCGCGCGATGCATGAGTGATGTATGAGCTAGGACACGCCAAAGATATGTAGATAAACACACCCTACTCGCAGCCCAACTCTATTGCTGGACTGCGAGTAGGATGAAGCCTGAATTACGATAGATACACCTCCACCAGCCTAGAACGAGAGTAACATGGCACGTAAACGCACTGACCGCCCCAACGTGGTCGTCTTTTTCACCGACCAGCAGCGTTGGGACACTACGGGCGTCCATGGTTGCCCCTTGGATCTAACGCCAAACTTTGATCGCATGGCGCGGCAGGGTACGGATCTGCATAATAGCTTCACCTGCCAACCCGTCTGTGGGCCTGCCCGATCTTGTCTACAAACAGGGATGTATGCCACCAATACGGGCGTCTACCGCAATGGGATTCCGCTAGCCCAAGATGCAGTGACACTTGCCAAGTGTTTCAACGCGGCAGGATATGCTACGGGCTATATTGGCAAATGGCATCTTGGTACCCAAGACCCCGTTCCCAGCGGACAACGGGGTGGCTATCAATCTTGGTTGGCATCCAATCTCTTGGAGTTTACCTCCGATGCCTATGATACGGTGATGTTTGACGACGCGGGCAAGCCCAAACGGCTTCCTGGCTATCGGGTGGATGCGCTGACCGATGCTGCCATTCGCTATATAGACAACCACCAAGAGGAGCCTTTCTTCCTCTTCATCTCATATATTGAACCACATCACCAAAACCATGTGGACGACTACCCACCGCCCGATGGCTACCGTGAACGCTATACAGGCAAGTGGACACCGCCGGACCTACAAGCGCTGGGCGGCTCATCGGCTCAACACTTGGGGGGCTACTTTGGTATGGTGAAACGGCTGGACGAGGCATTGGGAAGGTTGCAAGACGCGCTCAAAAGCCTGGGATTAAGTGAGGATACGATTGTCCTCTACACCACCGACCACGGCAATCACTTCAAGACACGCAACGCCGAATATAAGCGTTCGTGCCACGAAAGCTCGGTGCGGTTGCCCACCGCCATCTCTGGCCCTGGCTTTGATGGCAAAGGACGTGTAGAACAGTTGGTGAGCCTCGTGGATTTCCCGCCAACCTTGTTGGATGCGGCAGGGCTGCCCGTACCCCCCAGCATGGAGGGACGTTCAGTTGTGCCGCTGGTGAATGGGCAGGCAGAAGGATGGCCCGAAGAGGTCTTTATCCAAATCAGTGAATCGCAGGTAGGTCGTGCCATCCGTACACGACGCTGGAAATATGGTGTGGATGCACCTGACAAGAACGCGTGGACTGATTCCGGATCAGATACCTATGTCGAGCAATATCTCTATGACCTCGACTCTGACCCTTATGAATTGCAGAACCTAATCGAAGTAGATGCGTATCGTGGGGTAGCGGATGAACTGCGTGAACGGCTGGTTGCACGTATGGTCGCCGCTGGGGAGGCTGCGCCGGTGATCAAGTCACCACCCAACCATCCCCAGGGACAACGCGCCGTAGACATTGACGCGGTACGCACCCGCTATCTCAAACCGGAGATCGCCGCCACGGTTCAGTCCCTATATAAATAGCCAAGAAGTGCATCCTTCCCATTACTGCTCTTGGCCCGCGGAACGTATCTGCGGGCCAGTTTGGTATAGCTAGTAGATTTTCAAAATAGACAGAATTGTTTAAGATAAAGTGAGCCAGGATATGATAGCCT
>CAMPHP010000727.1 GCA_946885925.1 uncultured Litorilinea sp. | reverse complement strand
AAAGTCTGCGCAGACAAGGCCTCGGTTGATGCTGCTGATTCAGCACTGGGCGTTGACGTGGTTTCCGCAGCCGCGGGTGTGGTCGCCGGTGTGATCTCAGCCGGTGTGATCTCAGTAGAAGTTTCGGGTGTAATCGGTTGCACAACACAGACGCTAATCAACAATGCAAAGGCTATAGATATAATGGCTAATGATATAATGTATGTGTTTCTACGTAACATAAAAAATCCTCCTGCTCCACTACAATCAATAAAAGGATATTTTTAGATACCGACCCACCGCCAAAACAAGCCAGCCCAGATTTATCCGGCTGAACCATGTAGGCCGCGCATGAGAGACAATCATTCCTCTCATCCTCTACCTTCTACTGGCTGCCCCCGCGCTTATTTACAGGTTCGGCAAGCGTCGGGCTGTGCTATACTTGCGGTCTGCCGGACCTGTCAGCAGATGGTCTCTGCTTTGGCTTTGCCACTTTGACTTTGTCATTTTAGCTTTGTCAATAGCGTAGTACAGAGTGCGGCGATTGACCTAATCTGGTTTTCAAAGGAGTTATGCGTAATGCATGGTGGAAGAGGAATGTGGAGTTATCTAAATGCTGATCAGAATGCACCGCGGCCAGATCTCAGCCGTCAGATTTTGGCGCGTGTCTTTGCCTATGGTCGGCCCTATTGGGGCTCCATCTTGCTCGTATTGGTCATTATTGCGGTTATCTCGCTAATCGAGCTAGTGCCGCCATTGCTCTATCGGGAACTCATCGATGAAGTATTACCAAATCGCGATGTTACCCGCCTCAACTTGCTGGCCTTGGGCATGCTGGGTATTCCCATCATCACTGGCGTTCTCCATGTCATCCAGCGCTACTTCAGCGCCAAGGCGGGAGAAGGCATTATCTATGATCTACGCCAGCAAATGTATGCCCATCTCCAGCAAATGTCATTGCGCTTTTTTACTCACACCAAATCGGGCGAGATTATCTCCCGCTTTAATTCTGATGTAATCGGCGCACAAAATGCCATTACGGGCACAATCCCAACTGGGATTACTAACGTGATAACGCTTGGTTCGACGCTGGTCGTAATGGCGACGATTGAATGGCGACTTGCTTTGTTGGCGGTTGCGGTGCTGCCCCTCTTTCTGCTCCCTGCTCGCCGCATCGGGCGCGTCCTGCGTGAGATTCGGCGCAAGGCAATGGACTATAACGCAGAGATGAGCAACAGTGTGAGCCAGACGCTCAACATCAATGGTGCGCTGTTGGTCAAGACCTTTGGCAGCCAAGAGCGCGAGTTAGCCAGTTTCGCCAAATCAAATGCTAATGTGCGGGACATCGGCGTCCGCCGCGCTCGTGTTGGGCAGATTTTCTTTATGGGTCTTTCGATTGCCAGCACCATCGGTGCCGGGCTGATCTATTGGGTCGGTGGGCATATGGTTTTGAACGACGTGATTACGGCAGGGACGATTGTCGCCTTTGCCGCCTATCTTGCCCGTCTCTATGGCCCACTGACTTCACTAAGCACGGTACATTCCGATTTCATCCAATCCCTGGTCAGCTTTGAGCGTGTCTTTGAGTATCTCGACAAACCAATCGAGATCCAAGATGCGCCCAATGCCATTGTCTTGGACGATGTTAAGGGACAGATACGCTTTGAGAACGTTTGGTTCCAATATCAGACGACAGCAAGCAACGAGTCTGATCCAGAAGAGGTGATGCCAGAAGAGATAGCATCAGAGGAACAACGGCAAGCCACAAATGGAAAGAATGACCTGTCCGTGCCAGTGCCAACCCGGCTTTGGGCGTTGGAAGATGTCTCGTTTACGGTGGAACCAGGCGAATTGGTGGCGCTCGTTGGCCCCAGTGGTTCAGGCAAGACAACCACAACTTACCTGCTGCCTCGTCTCTATGACCCAACCCAGGGCGCAATCTATCTCGATGGCGTAGATTTGCGCGATGCCACACAAGCGTCGGTTGCCCGACAGATCGGGATGGTGACGCAGGAGAGCTATCTCTTCCATGACACCATTCGCGCCAACTTGATCTATGCCAAACCAGACGCGACGCAAGCCGAGATCGAAGCAGCGACCCGTGCTGCAAACATCCATGAGATGATCATGCAACTTCCCGATGGTTATGATACGCTAGTAGGCGAACGGGGCTATCGTCTTAGTGGTGGCGAAAAGCAGCGTCTCGCCATCGCCCGTGTGATCCTAAAAGACCCGCGTATCTTGGTCTTGGATGAGGCGACTTCTCATCTGGATTCACAAAATGAAGCCTTGATCCAAGCTGCGCTAGAACCGTTGTTTGCTGGACGCACCAGCATCGTCATTGCCCACCGCCTTTCGACTGTTTTGGCGGCGGATAAGATATTGGTCTTGGCACACGGGCGTATCGTGGAACAGGGGACCCATGCTGAATTGCTGGCTCTGGGGGGTCTCTATACAGAACTCTACAAGACTCAGTTTAGCAGCGATATCGCCCGTTTTGAGGCCGACGAAGTGACGGGTGAAGAATCGAGTGCCATGCCAGTCACCGCTTGAGCAGGCTTCTCGAACGAGAGTGACCTGGTTAGGGAGAGTTAGAAGAATTACTATGCAACGTGAAGTTTATGTGCCGCCCAGCGGCCCGCCTCGTGTTAAGCCACCCGATCCGGCGATCTACGCTGCGATGGGAACCGATAATATCTTTGCCATGCTGCGCGATTTCTATCAGGAATTGGGGAAATCATCGATCAGCTATATGTTTCCCGATGACCTAGTTGCGGCGGCAGATAAGTCAGCCGCCTTTTTCGTGGGACTGCTCGGTGGTCCGCCACTCTATCAGCAGCTCTATGGCAATCCAATGATGCGCGCTCGCCATATGCCCTTTGCCATTGACGAAGCAGCGCGCCAAGAATGGCTGCGCTGTTTTGCCCTGGTGCTCGAAGATGCTCCCGCCCGTTACAATTTCCCGGCGGAACATCTGCTTGGTTTCTGGGCCTTTTTAGAAGGCTTTTCAAGCTGGATGGTCAATACAGCACCTTCAACCGAAGAGAAGCAGGATAGCGCAAACCTGCTCAACAATATCATATAAAACTCAATACTATCATATAAAAAAAGTGAGGGTGGCAAAGCG
>CAMPHP010000726.1 GCA_946885925.1 uncultured Litorilinea sp. | reverse complement strand
TAGCTGGACTGTTACTTTTAAGCGTAAATACTAATTTAGGTAAATACTAATATCTTACTCGTTTATCTTTCGGGCTATTCATGCCTGCGTGCCACTCCTGCTTGCTAAAGTGACAGGAAGATGGTGAAAACATGCACTTTGTCATGTAGTCGTCAGGCAATGAGGGCGTAAAATGCGTAAGATAATAGGAACGTGTAAGATGATAGGGTGGGGACCCGTAGTCGGGATCCCTGTACAACGGGACGGCGGCAACTACCTGCCAATCCTGACAATGAACCTGACTTCGGATGGCAAGGAGGATTCGTGAAGAACGAATTGATTAAGTTCGCACCGCTATTTACAGGGTTAACCGAAGGCGAGCGCGAACTCCTGGCCGCTGGTTTCATCGAAGGCCAAAGCGCCGCTCAAAGTGTGCTGCTGAAGGCGGGTGAACGCAGCGAGGCGATGTACCTGGTAGGCCAGGGCTTTGTAAGTCTATCGACCCCAAGCGGCGCAAATCTGGCGACCCTGGGGCCGGGTAGCTTAATTGGCGATGCGGGTCTTTTTCGCAATGCGCCCCAAGATGTAAATGCAGTCGCCCTATCGGATGTCCATTTTTGGCAATTGACCGACCGGCGTCTGCGCGAAATTATTGTGCAACAACCTGCCATTGGGTTGAAGTTGAGCCGCAATTTTGGTTCGTTACTCGCCCAAATGGAGGATTATTTAGCTCAACGCCTCTCGAAGGCACCCGAGTTAAGCGGACTTCCCCCTCATACATTCCAAGCAATTGCTGCACGCCTGCACCCGCGCGAAATTAAGGCAAAAGAAGCTATCTACCGCGCTGGTGATGCGCCGCTCGGTCTCTTTATGGTGGAGAGCGGTGCGATTGAACTGCGCTCCGAAAGTGAAGTCAATGGCGAGCGGGTACAAACTCTCTCTGCTGGAAACATCTTTGGCGGGCTGGCGCTGCTCACAGGCAAGCCCTATGCACAGACTGCTGTAGCTACGCAGGATTCAGTTCTGTGGACATTGGCCGCCGAGGATTTCAGCGCCATTAGCCACCAGCACCCAGGTTTGCGGCGTACGTTAGCGCGCTCCGCGCGTACGCGCTTGGGCAAGGCCGACCAAGCGCAAGCGGTCCTGCGGCTGGCGCAAATGCCCCTCTTTGCCGAAGCGTCATCCCAAGCAATGCAGGCCGTTGCACAACGCATGGTCTTGCAACATGCGCCCGCGGGTGAGCGGGTTTACATGATGGGTGATGCGGGCGATGCTCTCTACTTCATCGAAAATGGCGAGGTAGAACTGACCGCGGAAAATAGCAGCGGCGTTGTCGAAGAATTGGCGCGCGTGAGCAATGGCGGTTATTTTGGCGATGACAGTTTGCTAACCGGGCAAATTCGTGCCGAAGATGCTACGGCCATTCGCAACACAAATCTGTGGATTCTTTACAAATCCGATCTGGACACGCTTACAGCGCAATATCCGGATCTTGGCAAGTCGGTGAGCCAGAAACTTGCCGAGCGTCTGGCAGCCCATGAAAAGAGCCACAGTGAAGAACGTTTCCGCCAATTTGAACTGCTCTCCGAATTAGGTGCTGCGGAACTAAAGCAGGTGGTCGAGCATCTCCATCCCATGCGCTATCGGGCTGGCGAGCAAATTTTCCGCGCGGCAACCCCTGCCGAAATGCTCTATCTGTTGGAAAAGGGCCAAGTACGCATGCAGCCCTTGAACGGCAATAGTTGGCTCTTAGGCGCAGGCGAGGCATTTGGTGAGCGAGCTTTGCTCACCAGCCAGCCGCATAATACAAGCGCTATGGCTGAAACTGATGTGGATGTCTGGACACTCAGCAAACAAGATTTTGATATGCTGATGAACCGCCATCCGATGTTAGCCATCAGCATGAGCCGCATCTTGAGCCAGCGCATCGGCCAAAGTGGCAGCAGGCCCGATGCAGCGGGTGGCTATATTGCACACGAAGGCGATGGCTTTGACGAGGAGCCAGAGGATCTTGGCTATGCGCCGATGCCCGGCTCTAGTGTGGCGGGCAATGTGCCTTCACGCAGGCGTCGTGCAGCGGCGAATATGGAGACACAGCTAAATTCTGGCACTGCACCACAATCATCCCAGGGTTTTGTCAGTTGGTTCTCCAGCCTGAATCTCCTGCAAAGGGTTCAGTTGGCTGTCTTAATTCTGCTCATTATTTTTGTCGTCTTTGTCGTTGCGCCGCTCTCCCTGTTGAGCTTACTGCAAGGCACGAGTGTTGCGCGTGGGGCTGAAATGACCACGACACGCTCTAGCCTTCTCAATGCCATCAATGCCGTTTATGCGATCGGCAGCTATGAACTGGCGAGCCAGGATAAGAGCTTGGCTGAGGCATTGGCGATGGCGGATAAGGCTGTGCCAGCCACACCAACATATACACCTGGCCCTACGGCTACGCCAATTCCGACGGCGACACCACTGCCTACGTCAACGCCGACGCCCGTACCCACGGCGACCACGCAACCGACAGCAGCATCCTTTGTTCAACAGTTTATCCCTGAGCAACCCGCAGAAGTGCCACCCACGGCTGTGCCTGAAGTTGTGGAAGTTGCAAAAGCCGCGCCACTTGCTTGGGATGGCCGCCTTGACCAACTTGGTGTCGTGGTTGCGCCCGCAGATGTTGCACCAGGCCAGCAATATTGGAAGCTGGTCGAGGCACGCTGGGCCAACGAGCAGGAATCTGGCGGTAAGCACCATATTTACGTGGAAGTGTTGGACGAAAATGGCAATCGCATCGTGGGCCATCCTGTAACTGTCTGGTGGGGTGATGGCAGCTATACCAGCGGCGTGGAAGACAAAGCCCCGCCCGATTTTGGCTTTAACTATCAGATGTATGCAGCGGGTAATGCCTATAATGTCAAGGTAGAGGGATTGCCTAGCGAAATTGTGCAAGGCGTAGGTATGGGCGATATTGAGCGCCGCGCATGGGGTATCCACACCTCGTTTTACCTCATCTACCAGAAGGCAACGCGCTGATATTCTAGCCAGCGCGTTACCTTCTGGTAGCACAGGTCTTTAATAGCACAGGTCTTTAATAGCACAGAGTACGTATGCGGCGGGCAATTTTGTCCGCCGCGTTCTTT
>CAMPHP010000725.1 GCA_946885925.1 uncultured Litorilinea sp. | reverse complement strand
CGTCCATCCCCCTGAACTACATGCGTTGGCACTTTCACCCGCCGAGCACGTCGCCGGGCAACGTCCAGCATCGCTGGCGAACGATCCAGCCCCACCATAGCCAGTTTCCGACGACCGCCCTGGATCAGCAATTCCCCTGTGCCGAAGCCCAACTCTAAAACATCACGCCCCGCTACTTCCTCCCACACCCCGGACTGCCAACGTCGCCAATAGCCACCGCTTACCATCCAACTGACCGCGTCGTAGTATCCTGCAAGTTCAAGGTAAAGCCTCTCACAAGCCCAAAGATAAAGCCGAGCTATCCAGTCTGACCGTTTCTGTGCCACACTTGATCTCACGTTGACTTCTTTTGCCCTCAGCCCCATAATGTTGTCATTCCTATGCGCCACGTCCACAAGCCACACAGACCGGCAGATGCAGCAAAGCGATCACTAAATTTCTCTTCGCCAAACACCTTTGAGCACTTTCTACCGTATACTTTTTGCTGAATTACATTTTACCGAATTACTTTTGCCTGGGTTGCATTGCCCCAAAGGAGTAAACTCCATGTCTTCGTCGCGCTACCGGCTACTTAGGATAGTCGCTGGGCTCCTGATTTTCTTGCTCGGCTGCCCGCCTCCCTCCGAACCTCCACGAGAAGTGATTATCCAGGGAATCGGCGCACTAGGTCGTGCAGGTTTTACCTTGTTGGGTGAAGTATTTCTTCTCGCACCCGAAAGCACTGGTTCCTTTCTCCTCCAAGTGCGCGACCCCAACAGTGGAACCCCGGTTGAAAACAGTGATGTCACGGTGTCACTTGCCGATCCCGACAGCAGCACCACGACCCGCGTCTTCCGTGGGCGCACCGATGAGCAAGGCATTGTCCAGGTAAGCTTCACTGTACCTGAAAATGTGACGAACCCCAACCAGGTGCTTGTCGTCGAATCCCGTTCGAGCATCGGTACCTCGAAATACGAAGAAAGTGTCTATGTTGGTCGCGCCTATGACGTGCTTGTCTCTACCGACAAGCCTGTTTACCAGCCTGGGCAGACCATTCACATTCGCGCCCTTGCTCTCGACACCTTGGCCCTAGAGGCGGCTCGCGATCATGAGTTGACCATCACCGTTGCCGATCCCAACGGCAACAAGCTCACACGCCAAACCTTAACTACCTCGGACTATGGTATCGCCTCAACCGATTTCGTCGTGGATGCATTGGCAACCTCTGGCGACTATATTGTCACCGCTGAAATCGGCCCAGTCACCAGCAGCCGTTCGGTAGAAGTCAAACCCTATACACTCCCCCGCTTCAAAGTAGAATTCAACAGTGACAAAGCCTTCTACCTCCCAGGTGAGACTGCCACGGGTCAGATCGACGCCAATTACTTCTTTGGTAAACCCGTTGCAGGTGGTGAAGTGACCATTCGCGGCTATGTAAACGACGTAGACCGTGTGGAAGTGCTTGAGGTCACAGGTACGACCGATGACAATGGGCAATACCGCTACAGCTTCACCGTTCCCGACTACTTTGTGGGTCAATTAGAAAACAATTCTGCCGAAGTAGAGCTAGAGATCTCGGTAGTCGATACGGCAAACCATGCGGAGAATATTGACGATACCATTGTCGTGGCAGAGAAAGCCATCCTGCTCGAAGCCATTCCGGAATCAGGCACCCTGCGTCTCGATCTAGAGAATATTATCTATGTAGACGCCACCTACCCCGACGGACGCCCTGCGCCAAGCACGATTGAGGTAGAATCGCCCCTGCTCCCCACTCCATTGACCTTGGCAACCGATGCGTATGGGCTAGCCACCTTCACAATAACGCCCACCCTCGGCACAGCCAACATCATTACCCTTACGGCTACCGCCACCTCTACAGCGGCAACCGGCGACTCTACCACCCAGGTACTTACGTTGGATGCAGCCGAGGCGACAAACTCTGTCTTACTGCGTCCTGACCGCGCCGAATACAACATTGGCGACACCATGAATCTAGATATCCACGTAGCAGGCAACAGCCGCACGGTCTACTTAGATATTATCAAAGGACGCCAGACCTTTGCCCTTGTCTCCCTGCCCGTCACCGATGGCGTCGCCCAGGCAGCTATCGATGTGGATGGCTCACTCTTGGGGACGCTCGAACTCAATGCCTATGTCGTCAATGACCAAGGCGAGATCGTACGTGACCGCCGCCTCGTCTTGATCAACCCTGCTGCAGCCCAGGTTGAAATCACAAGCGATGCTACAACCTACCGCCCAGGAGAAACTGCTACGGTTGACATTCAGGTGAGCCGCGAAGGTGAGCCAATGCCCGGAGCCTTGGGCATTAGCATTGTCGACGAATCGGTCTTTTCTGTAGGTGCTCAAGACCCTGGCTTCGCTCGCACCTACTTCCTGCTAGAACGGGAGTTGCTAGAGCCTCGTTATGAGATTCGCGGCTTCTCCGACCTGGACGATGAGGAAGCTTCCCCTTATGACAAAAATCCCGATAGTGTACGCGTCGGCGCACGTCCCGATGCAAACCTAGCCACAGACAACCTTGCTGATGCGCGTAACAGCGCACTGATGGGCTTCTTTGCCCAGGAACTCAGTGCAGCGACAATACCGTCGCCCACCAACACGCCGACCTCAACAAACAATGCAATAGCCTGGGGATGGGCAACCCGCTTCGTCCTCATGGCTCCTCTGCTCGGCTTGGCCTTCTACGATGGTACCAAATCGCGCCGTCGTTTCTTGATTGCCACTGTCTTGTTCACGCTTTCAGCAGGATTCTACGCCGCCTGTTCAGGTGCTGCCTCAGCACCGGCACCCGCAGCATCCCAAGGCGAAGCATCTGAAACCACAGCCACCCGTGGTCTTACAGAGAACCCGCGCCTGCGCCAATATTTCCCCGAAACTCTCTACTGGATGCCAGAGTTGGAGACCAATGCCGAGGGTCACGCCCAAATTGAACTGCCCGTGGCGGATTCCATTACCACCTGGCGTATCTCTGTACTGGCCTCCGATGGAGCGGGCAACTTAGGCAGTGGTGAAGGCTCACTCCGTGTCTTCCAAGAGTTCTTCGTCGAGCCAGATCTTCCCCGCTTCCTTACTGTGGGTGATGAGATCGATGTTCCAGTCAGCGT
>CAMPHP010000724.1 GCA_946885925.1 uncultured Litorilinea sp. | reverse complement strand
GTATTCGTTCATATGACCAGTTCAATATCCAGTATGATAGTTTCACATACAATTACGACACCTCGTCTCAAGCAGCACTATCGCCAACATGGCACTCCAGACGGTCTTCCAATGCTTTTGGTACATGGCAGCTACGCTACCAGTCGCTGGTGGGAACCGTTGATGTCCGTGTTGCCCGATGAAATCTTTGCCATCGCTCCGGATTTACGTGGTTGTGGCGGAAGCGAACGTTCCTCGACAGGATATGATATTCCAGATCAGGCCGAAGACCTGGCAGCCTTTGTTGATGCACTAGGTTGGGAAGATTTCGACCTGGTAGCACACTCCAGTGGCGGCGCAATCGCCATGGAATATGTACTCACCCACCCCGGTAAGGCCCGCACGCTTACGTTGGTTGATACAGCACCCATCGAAGGTGTATTCAGCCCTCTAGAGACCTATGTCCTCCTGGATCAGATGCGTACAGACCGAGATCTCTTAGCTCAAGCGTTACAGTCACTCATGCCCACACTAGACCTCTCCGGCGCGGATCCGGCAAAACAAGCCTTCTTTAATCAACTGGTGGATGACGCACAGCAAATGGATCCGGCTGCTTTCACATCCATAGCCGATGCACTAAACCGTTGGAATCGCTTTGGCGATGGTCGCCACATCACCCTGCCTACGCTCCTGCTCTGGGGCGATCAGGATCTCATCGTGGATCGAGATGCAATCACCCGCACCCTGATCGCGATTCCGGGTGCCAACAACCTGGAGATTATCCGATCGGTCGGACATTCTCCTATGATTGAGGCACCCGTAGCTTTGGCCGAACTACTGATTGACTTTATTGCAGATGACTACGAGGAATACGACAGCGTGCGACAACTCGCTGGAGAAGACCCTGAGAACTAAGAATCTAAGGTCGAGGATACAGCGAGCTACACTTCAAACATTTGGTCCCGTTCTGGCCCAACAGATACATAATCAACCTTGATATCAGCTAATTCGCTGAGCCGGTGAATATAGGCACGCGCTGCCTTCGGTAGATCGTCCCAGTGTCTACAATTGGCAGTCGAGACCTTCCATCCCTCCCACTCCTCATAGATCGGCGTCACCCGATAGAGCAGTGGCGTGTCAGGCATCGAATCCCTGATAATTTCACCATTTGGCAGTTGATAGCCTACGCAGACCTTGATTACATCAAAGGTATCGAGTACATCCAGCTTTGTAATCGCCAGACCCGTCATTCCGTTGAGCCATGAAGCATAGCGAATTGCCACACCATCAAACCAACCGCAGCGCCGGGGGCGTCCGGTCGTCGCCCCATATTCGCCACCCTCGCTCCGCAGTTTCTCCCCCGTGGCATCATGTAGCTCTACAGGGAAAGGCCCATCCCCAACCGCAGTACTGTACGCCTTGACCACACCAATCACCCGATCAATGGCACACGCAGGCAACCCAGCACCAGAACTTGCAAAGGCGGCTGTGGGATTGCTGCTGGTCACATAGGGATAAATACCCCAGTCCAGATCACGCATCACACCTAGTTGGCCCTCAAGCAGGATCTCCTGCTTCTGCTCAATCGCATGTCGCACCATCGGTACCGTATCCACGATGCGATCACCAAGCTTAGCACGAAACTCCATACACAACTCATAAAGAGCAGCCCCATTGGCTGGGTCACCGCCTAAGATCTCAAGCTTTCGATTGACGGTACGCAACGCAGCGTCCAAGCGGGTCTCCAACCAATCTGGCTGAAGCAGATCCCCCATGCGCAATCCGGATCGAGCGGCTTTATCTGCATACGCTGGGCCAATGCCTCGCTTCGTCGTGCCGATAGAATCCGCGCCACGCGCCGCTTCCTCCAGCGCGTCTAGGGTACGATGATAGGGCATCAGCATCTGCGCCCGCGTGCTAATCCAAAGGTTATCAAGCGCCAGCCCGGACTTGCCGAGACTCGCCATCTCTTCAAGCAGCGATTGGGGATTGACAACACAACCAGAGCCAATAATATTCGTTGTTCTGGGATTAAAAATACCTGACGGAATTAGGTGCAGTGCATATTTGCCATACTCATTGATGACTGTATGACCAGCATTATCGCCCCCCTGAAAGCGAATCACGACATCCGCGTTCTGAGCCAGATAATCAATAATGCGTCCTTTACCTTCGTCGCCCCACTGAGCACCTACAATTGCGGTCACCGCCATGGCGGCCTCTCTTGTCTAGCTAATGCACTGTCGTGATATTGCAGAGCCACTGCAATATCACAAAGAATTGGAGTAGAATCTATTTGGCAGATTCGCCGCCGTCTACCGTTAGAACAGTACCCGTAATAAAACGGGCTTCATCCGAACAGAGGAAAGCCGCAGCATTCGCGATATCTTCCGGCTGCCCCATCATGCCCATAGGAATCATTGGTACTTGTGAGTCAAAGAAGTCTGGCGGCATATGATCAAAGGCTTCGGTGTGGATCAATCCTGGCCGAATGACATTTGAACGCACCCTATAACGGGCAACCTCTAGTGCCAATTTCCGGTTGAATCCTTCAAGCCCTGCCTTACTTGCCGCATAGGCGACATCATCAAACTCGCCAGCGACTGCGCTAATACTGCTAATGTGAAGAATAGTTCCTTGTGTTGCGACAAGATGGGGCAGCGCATACCGCACCATCTCAAATGCGGCGTCTAGGTTTGTTGCCATCACTCGTCGCCACGCCTCTGTGGTCATCTCTTCGATTCCGGTGCCCGCCGAGGTAGCGGCATTGTTTACGAGAATATCTAGACGCCCAAATTGATCGACAGCGGCTTGGATTACACTGGATCCGATGACATTCAAATCACCTGGAACAGCCCGAACAGAGTAGCCGAGAGCCTGTAGCTCCGCCGCCTTCGCTTCTAAGAGATGTACTCGGCGTCCGGACAAGACTATACTAGCACCTTCCGCCGCCAAGCGCGCGGCCACAGCAGCACCGATACCGGTGCTGCTCCCCGTAATAACAGCAACTTTTCCACGAAACCGGGCAGGGAGTTCGCTGCTCACAAGCTAGCTCCTCGCTAATAGGAGAGCCAACTACCGCAGCCGTAGGTTTCAACTGCGACCACTTGGCTACCGTCCTGGCTGGATTTGAT
>CAMPHP010000723.1 GCA_946885925.1 uncultured Litorilinea sp. | reverse complement strand
GGTGGGATACGGTCGTTACGACCGACGCCAGAGCAGCCGTCCACCAGTCCGCCGCACGCTATGTGCATGCGATCACTGGACAGACCGATGATACCGGCCATCTCGCCTTGTGAGTAGTCAGGGGATTCCTCCCTGCAGTCGGAATGACAGCGTATACATAGTAAGATAGTACAAGCTACAGCGAAAAAGGACTCCCAGATGCTCATACACCTCTCGATTCAGATCAATGGAGAGACGCGCCCAGTTCACGTCGATCCGGACAGAACCCTGCTCAGTGTGTTGCGTGATGAACTTGGGCTGACAGGTACCAAGTATGGCTGTGGGGAGGGCAGGTGTGGAGCCTGTACCGTGCTTGTAGATGGCAATCCGGTGCAATCGTGCAGCATTACAGCAGGCGCAGCAGCGGGCAGTCGCATTGTCACCGTGGAGGGATTGGAAAAAGGAGGCACTCTGCACCCGCTCCAGGAATGTTTCCTGGAAACAGGTGCTTTGCAATGTGGCTACTGTACGCCCGGTATGATCATGTCGGCTATTGCCCTGTCGCATGTAAATCCTCAACCCTCGACTGCTGAGATCACACACTTCATGCAGGATCATATCTGCCGTTGCGGTTCGTATCAACGTATCGTCGCAGCTATTGCAGGCTATGTTCAACGTTCGGCTGTTCAGCGCGCAGAGACCCGCGACTCGGCAACCCCAGAACGTAAGAAGCTTGAGCGTCAGGATCTTTCATTCTCCCAAGATGATATGGACGAGGGCATTTTTGTCGCCTATGCGGATCCGGATCTGGCAGCCAAGGTATACGGGGAAGACGTTGAGGCTCCGGCACCAGAGGAGCGCACATTGCCGGAGATCGGGCCGTGGGTGCATATCGACGGAGAGGGTGCGATTACGGTTCACGTGGGGAAGGCTGAGGTCGGTCAGAATATTCGAACCTCGTTGGCGCAGATTGTCGCTGAGGAAGTGCGGGTTCCTGTCTCGTCGGTGCGAGTGGTGATGGGTGACACGGCGTGTACACCCTATGATGTCGGCACATTTGGCAGTCGTACCACCCCGATCACAGGGCCTCAACTCTGGCGAGCTGGCGCGGCAACGCGCGAGCTATTGCTCGATCTGGCGGCAGCGCAGTGGAATGTGGATCGTGATACCCTGCACATCACAGATGGCACTGTGCGCCATCCGGAATCAGGCCGCGTGGCAGAGTATGGGCAGCTCGCCAGAGATCGCTACATCTTACGCATTGCCAGTGACCAAGAGCCAGGTATCCCGCCAGAGGCGTGGAGAGTCGCCGGTCAATCGGTACCCAAAACGGATGGGCGCGCCTTTGTCACGGGAGAGCATCGCTATGCTGCGGATATGATGCTGCCGGGCATGCTCTATGGTAAGATTCTGCGCCCACCAGCCTTTAACGCCACGCTGGATCGGATTGACACCAGCGCAGCCGAGGCGATGGAAGGGGTCACAGTCGTGCGCGACGGTGACTTTGTGGGTGTGACGGCAGCGGACGAACTGAGCGCGGCGCGAGCAGTGGAGGCGATCCGGGCGAGTTGGCAAACCACCATGCAGGTGTCGCAGCCGGAACTCTTTGACTATCTCAAGGCCAATCCGGTGGAGCCTGAAGGTCGCCCGGGTGCGTACCCACCCATATTCACAGAGGGTTCGATTCAGGAGGGGTTGGCTGCGGCCTCTTTGACACGCCAACAGCGTTATACAGTGGACTATATTGCCCATGTGCCGCTTGAACCGCGCGCTGCACTGGCTCAGTGGGCAGGGGAGCGGTTGCTGGTGTGGACTGGCACCCAGCGTCCCTTTGGTGTACGCAGCGAATTGGCTCTGGCCTTTGCCATGCCCGAGGAGCACATACGCGTGATCGTGCCGGACACGGGCGCGGGCTATGGGGGCAAACACGCGGGGGATGCAGCCATTGAAGCCGCGCGCCTCTCCAAAGCTGTGGGCAAAGCTGTCAAGGTTGTGTGGACGCGCCAGGAGGAATTTACCTGGGCCTACTTCCGTCCGGCTGGCCTGATCGAGATCACCAGTGGCGTAAACAAGGAGGGCCATCTCACTGCGTTGGAGTTGCATAACTACAACTCTGGCGCGGCTGGCATCGAATCCGTGTATGCGATCCCGCACCGGCATAGCGAATTCCATCCCGCCGACTCGCCACTGCGCCAGGGAGCCTATCGCGCGCTCTCGTCAACGGCCAACCACTTCGCCCGTGAGACGCATATGGATGAATTGGCGCATGAACTGGGCATCGATCCCCTGGAGTTCCGTTATCGTAATTTAGCAGACCCACGCATGCGCGCAGTATTGGCCGCGGCTGCCGAGGCATTCGGTTGGGGCAAGAAAACGCCTGCACCCAACCACGGGTATGGCATTGCTGGTGGCTTTGAAAAACGCTCCTACGTGGCGGCTTGCGTCGAGGTATACGTGAATCCGGCCAACGGCCAGCCCAAGGTACTGCGTGTGGTGGAAGCCTTTGACTGTGGCGCGATCCTCAACCCCGACAATCTACGCATGCAGATTGAAGGCGCAGTGGTGCAGGGTTTGGGCGGCGCACTGTTCGAGAGCATTAAGTTTGCCAACGGGCGCATTCTCAATCCTAATTTCGCTGGCTATCGCGTGCCCCGTTTTGGCGACATGCCAGTGATTGAAACCGTCTTGCTTGATCGTAAAGATCTCCCTTCCGTGGGTGCCGGGGAAACGCCCATTATCGCCATCGCACCAGCCATCGGCAACGCCATCTTCCAGGCTACGGGTGTCCGGCTGCGTGCCCTGCCCCTAGCCCCTCATGGCGTTCAGAAATGAGCAAGATGCTAACGGCCATCTCCAATCCAGACGTTTGAGCTGCATTTTAGGGTGAGGTTCTCTTTTGCACCAGAGCTTGCCCCCTAGCGTGAGATGCGCCCAACGGTTGAGTGCCGTTTGACTTCACTGATTACTTTTGCTATGGTTAATAGAAGATTCCTGGCAGTTTGCTTCCCAACCCACGTCCAGGGATCTGCACCCTTTCATCAACCCTATCATTCGTTGCTCTGTTTGCGACCAGGAAACCTGTCTGCAGGTCCACTTTGCCCGTTAAAGCAACTGCTGTTCGCGCAAGATATATTG
>CAMPHP010000722.1 GCA_946885925.1 uncultured Litorilinea sp. | reverse complement strand
ACACGACTGAAGGGGTTTGTCAATCAGGTTTTTTCGACTTCCGAAACGCTTTGCGGCGAGAATGGATGAAGATCACATCTTGCTGTTGCCGAATGGGTGATATAGTTACACCATTCGGCAGTTGTACCTTCCGCTTAATCGCCTGTAAAAACAAACATGACAGAGCCTATACTCCGCATCGTAAATTTGAGCCGGAAAGTTGGCGATAAATTCATTGTCAACAACATCAGCCTGGATGTTTATAGGGGTGACCTGGTGGCTATTCTCGGTCCAAGCGGTGCAGGGAAATCGTCGTTTCTGCGCCTCATTAACCGCTTGGACGAACCAACCAGCGGTACTGTCTATCTAGAGGGGCAGGATTATCGCCAGATCCCACCGCAAGAGCTACGACGACGTGTGGGCATGGTGATGCAATCAGCCTATCTGTTTCCCGGCACGGTCGCGGATAATCTGCGTTTCGGGCCGCGCCAGCAGGGGCGCGACTTAACAGCGGAGGAAGTTGATAGGCTTCTAGAAGATGTTGGACTTAAGGGATTTGCCAATCGGGATGTGGCAACTCTCTCCGGCGGCGAAGCACAGCGAGTCTCCCTGGCGCGCACGCTCGCAAACTATCCCACTGTGCTGCTCCTGGATGAACCCACTTCAGCGCTGGACGACCGGACAGAGCGCGAGATTGAGGTGCTGCTGATCCGCGTCATGCGCGACTATCATCTGACCTGTCTGATGGTAACACATGATACAGCGCAAGCGGCGCGCATCGCCAACCGCGCCATTTTACTCAAGGAGGGCCGCTTGATAAGAGAGGGTACGGTCCAGGAGGTGCTCCATGCTGAATCAGTTCTTTACTGACCCAATTGCTTTGCGCGCCGCCCAAGCCCTTGGTGCAGCGATCTTGGCGTTGGTTGTTGCGTTGATTGCACGAGGCTACGGCATCGAGATCGTACGTGAGACGGTTGTTGCGCTGGTACGCGGCATCACCCAGATCACCATCGTTGGCTTTGTGCTGATCTTCGTATTGGGTGGAGCAGAATGGCTTACGATCATTGTGCTGCTGGGCATGATGGTAACGGGCGCACTCATCGCCGAGCGACGAGCAAAGCAGATCCCTGGCGTATTCCAGGTCACTTTGAGCAGCATCTTGCTCGGTGCGGGGATCGTTGTAGCCGTCATGGTCCTCTTGGGTGTGATTGACATCGCCCCATCTTCCCTGATCCCGGTCGCGAGTATGATCATCGCCAATTCGATGAATACGACATCGCTGGCGCTCGATCGCTTCGCTGCGGAAGTCATTGCACACACCGGGCAGATCGAAGCCGGACTGGCGTTGGGTGCAGCACCCAACGCCGTCATTGCACCTTACGTCCAAGCAACAGTGGAGGCCAGCATGATTCCCAGTGTCAACAATTTACGTTCGCTGGGAATCGTATGGATTCCGGGCGTGATGGCCGGTATGCTATTGGCGGGGGGTAACCCATTAGAGGCGGCTATTTATCAATTTGCCGTCATCGCCATGATATTTGCAACTGCCGGAATGACAGCGATATTCTGCATGTTGTTTGTGCGTTCGCACGTATTCTCGCCCGCCGAGCAACTAATACTCCGGCCCGTTGAGGAGTCATGAAATTCAGGTTGTCAGTGGTTGGCTCTTAACTCATTTAGAACCTGATGGACCGAATGAATAACGATGGATCCCTCTCCGACAGCCGAGGCGACCCGCTTAATCGCAAGACAACGAACATCGCCCGCGGCAAAGACGCCAGGGACGCTCGTCTCTAGTAAATAGGGCACGCGGGCAAGGGGCCATCCAGACGGCAATCCCTGCTGCATAAGGTCTCCCCCTGTCACCAGGTAGCCCTGTTCATTGCGCTGAATGCTGGGTGGCAGCCACTCTGTATATGGATCCGCCCCAATCAGGACGAAGAGCCCCGCAGCAGCGATCTCTTCGCTTTTGCCAGACAGCCTATCCTGGATGCGGAGACCACGCAGGCGGTCATCTCCCCAACCATCTATGACCTCGGCGTGGAGGCGGACCTCAATATTACTTCTGTCATAAATCTCTTGGATCAGATAGTCCGACATGCTTTCTTCCAAGGTCTCGCCGCGGACTATCATCATGA
Source organism: uncultured Litorilinea sp. (assembly GCA_946885925.1). The sequence goes on along the minus strand of CAMPHP010000722.1, from coordinate 1,002 downwards.
CCTGGTCAGCGTATTGGGCAATTTGGAGCGCAGCCTGACCTGCCGAGTTGCCCCCACCTACGACAACAGCCTGTTGTCCTTCCATCGACTGGTCTTCCGTGAGCGCTGACCCATAAAAGACCCCGGCTCCCACAAACGCCTCCAGCGCAGGAACCGCCAGCCTGCGGTAAGCCACACCCATCGTGAGCAGTACTGTCTTGGTTGCCACCTCGGTTCCATCCGATAGGGTGAGGACATGATGCCGCCCGTTTGTGTGAAGCGCCGTCGCTTCTCGCATTAGATAGAACTCTGTGCCGAATAACATCGCCTGCTGTGCAGCACGCCGCGCCAATTCCGCGCCGGTGATGCCGCGTGGGAAACCCAAGTAGTTACGGATGCGAGAACTGGTTCCTGCCTGCCCGCCAATGGCCTCGCGCTCGATGACCAGGGTGCGCAAACCTTCGGATGCACCATAGACTGCTGCCGAGAGACCCGCTGGCCCTCCACCGATAATGGTCAGATCATAGAGTCCGTGGGGAGAGTTGGCGGTGGATCCCAGCGCATCGGCTATCTGCGCGGGCGAGGGATCGGCAAAGACAGCACCTGTATAGAGAATAGCCACGGGAAAGGGTCCGTTCGGGAGTTGCGCCTGTTGTAAGAGAGCACGACCGTGCTCCGAGTGTACGTCATAGAAACGGTAGGCAACGCCGTTGCGTTCGAGCAGATCTCGAAAATTATAGGAGCGAAGGTTCCACTGCTCGCCAATGATCTCCAACAAAACAAACGTCTCCTGGTGTGTTCCGGTCCACTCCACGAGCAAGTCTGTAATGAGTTGGTGAAAGGCTTCATCAGGCTCACCCGATGGCTTCACAATATAGTAGTCAATCTGGCCCAAGGCCATCGCCCGGCGAACCGCTTCCATCGAGGCAAAATCGGTACGGTCGAAAAGCAGCACGCGCTTGGCATGAGGGCAGTAGGTACAGGCGCGATTTAGAAACTCTGTGCCTGTCAGTTCCGATAGAC
>CAMPHP010000721.1 GCA_946885925.1 uncultured Litorilinea sp. | reverse complement strand
ATAGAAAAGAGCCGCCTCCGAATGGAAGCGGCTCTTCTACATCTACATCATATCCGGCGAACCGGATAGGCATTCTACTTACTTGATGCTCTCGGCAACGGTGCAGTCCGACAGGTAGGTGGACTTGGAACCATCTGCACTGATGAAAGCGATCTTGACATCATCAAAGTAGATGTTGCTGTTCAGGACGCTCGGTGATTGGCCCTGAATCAGAACCATGATGTCGCTTGCCGGTCCGAGTTCAATCGTCTGGGTCAGTTCGGCCCATTCACCACGGACGTAGCCATTGACGTAGTAGGCTTGGTCGCCAGCAGCACCGGGCTTGACACCCATTGATGCCCAGTCGTAATCCAAACCATCAGGGCCACCCTCTTTACCACCCTGGTCGTGATCCCAGATGAGGTACTTGACGCTTACCATGGCCTTGCCGTGCTCGTAACCAGCAGGCACCGGGATGATCGGGCTGCCGAAGCCAGCAGCATAAGGCTCGTGGCTGGCGATCTTGACAGAGTTCTGCTCGCCGTCACCAGCGCTCTTGTTGTCATTGTAGTTGTTGCCAGGGCCAACGACGCGCTCCATGGTGAAGGCAACATTCTTGGCCTGATAGTAGCCATTGTCGATAGCGAAGGGACCCCAACCACCATACCAGTCGCTCCAAATGTCAGACTTGCCATTGGGCACTGCATAGCTATTAAAGGCATTGAAGTTGTTGCAGACATTCGGGGCGGCATACAAGGTCAAACCTGCACCGACACCTGTTGTGGTCTGCTTGATACCACGACCAGGCTTCTCCTGGGTCTTACCACCGTCAGCGGCATTCGCTTCGAGTGCTTGAGGAACGCTAGCCGCCGCGGCGTTGGCAGCAGAGGGGCTCACGACACTGGAGTGCGGGATGACGCGTGGGTTCACACGCGGGCCAGTGATAGCAATTGGCGGAGGAACAGATGGGCCAGTTGCACCAATGTTGGGACCACCCTTCATGTCAGGATGGGGCCGTTGCGGTCCGTCTGCAGGGCGCTCCTTCGAAAAATCCTCAGGCTTTTCTCGATCGATCTCAGCAGGCTTTTCGGTTGGACGCCAACCCTCGGGACGTTCTGATGGGCCAGACTGGGCCGAAGCCACTGCTGGCAACATCATGGTCATAATCATGACCATTGCAAAGATGACGCGAAGTTTATTATTTCGGGTCATATCAAAGCTCCTTCTGTGATTCAACAATGATTAAGATAGAAATGAACTTCACCGATAACATATCTATGGCGAACCAGCTTATTTCAGCCGGATCAACCCTACAGAAGTTGCTGCGCTGAATGATTTCTTAGAGAATGAAAATTAGTCCTCAAGATAAGAGAGTTCAGCGTTTGTATCTACCAAATACTGTTCCAAGGTCTCATAATCCCCAAAATAGGCCCGCTGGTAATTCTGCCCTTCGTATTCACCAGTATAGAGCCAACGAGTCGTATAAGAGATGTAAACCAGTTCTCCTGTCCGTACATCGTGACACGTTGAACCTTGTATAGCATTGGTCCATCCATCGCCAACTGGCACATCGAATTCCTGATCGGCTCCACACCAGACGGCGACACGACGATTATCATCAAATGTAAAGACATTGGTCGCCGGACCAGGCTGAGCGCCTAACCAGTAGTTATAACGAAAATCATCAACAAATGCACCACTACGCTCATTGCCAGTAAAACGATCTACTTCAAAGACCCATGAATCATTTTCGAAACATTCATTTTCCCAAGCTACGTTATGTTCAACTTGCAACCATTGTTCATTGCTAGCTTCGTTGACCTGGGCAGTGATGTCTCCCGTACATTCTTTAATCTCGCAACGTTCCGACCCACAAGACCATTCGACCCGCCAGTTGGCCTCGAGGTCTTCCGGCAAGAGTGCCCCGATCACCGGAACTGCATCCGCGTTCCCCTCGATTTCTGCCACCACGCTAGAGAGCCAGGCAACCTCAGTAGCTTCGTCGCCTTCGTCGGCTGGGCCAGCAACACAACAAACTTGCCACCACTCGCCGTCATCACTCCGTCCCGTTACCTGGAAGGTATCGCCAGGGTCAGCCTTTGCCACAATCGGTGCATCCAATGCTGGACCACTCCGAATATTGGCACGCGCATCCTCAGTCACAACACGTGCGCTCACATCGGGCACAATGACTGGCTCCGGTGTGGGCAAGGTGTAGTCGGCAATATCGGTTAATCGCTGATCGGAAGCTGGTTGTGGTTGAGGTTGAGTAGCAGTTTCGGCTACTGGAGCAGCCATCACGCATGCGCTCAACAAAAGACCACTCACAAGTAGACCGAAAAACAGGGATGTATACCGAATCCTGGAAACGTTCACATTTAGTTGTGCCTGATCCTGCGTCGTAGAGCGTGACGCAGAGCGGTCTAATAAAACATGATTAAAAAAGTGCATACGAATTCGACTAGGAATCTAATTCTAGAACTTACTGGAAGAGCCAGGACTTTGTACGTTACAGATAAATTGGGAAAAGACTTTAGGAAAACAGTCTATTGCGCTCGTAGGCATGGATCCTGGTCACCACAAACTGCGTTTTGGCCCAAGATTTAGAACAGACTAATTGCGGCGATTATAGCCCAGTCAATATGAATATCAAAATGGTGAAATTGCGCTGTATTACAGGAGTGAGCCATCGTATTCTCTTTGCAATCTGAAGGGCTAACTTATATCGCTTGCCTGATCGCTACATTGCAAATCCACAGAATGGCATCATCATCCAGTGTTGGATCTACTATACATGATCTAAGTTTGCCGCGCAAGTAGCTAACGCGGTTCGCGCGTCACGTCAGGAGAGATACCCTGAAAAATCAAATTGTGCGGCAACCCCATACAGGGCTGCCGCACAATTTGTCTTGAGCACCTTCCTCCAAGCTGAAACCCTCTGAGTAGCCTGAGGAATCTATATTCTACTCTGTCATTCCGCGCCCACTGGCGGGTGCTCCTAAAGGCACGGTCTGCGAGGAGAATTCCCTTGTTATACCAATGCATCCAGAGGGAAATTCCGCCCTACGGTGGGCTATGCCCCGCGCTGCGAACTGAATGACAGTCTCGGTTTAGTGGATAAGTATCAAGCCGGATTACTTAAGTGGC